>JALNVJ010000088.1 GCA_023227645.1 Bacteroidales bacterium
GCCTTCGTTTCAGGATGTCAAAAAAATGCACAAGGACAAATTATTAGTGGTCCAACGGATCAAAATTTAGTTACTGATGCAATTAAGAATTGGCCTGCACATCCAGAAAATTATGCAGAGTTAAACCAAACCAAATATTTAGCTCCTTTTAAGGATGTTGATGGTGATGGTATATATAACTATTCAAAAGGAGATTATCCTTACTATGACTTTAATGGAGATCTTTGCCCAGTTGTTGCAAAACAAAGTGGTCAAAAATATAATCCAATTAGAACTATGGAAGACTCAATAGGAACAGGAGGACAGCCAGTTCATGGTGGAATCTTAGTTGACCAAGTACTTAAGGGAGATGAAACTCTATGGTGGGTTTTCAATGATAAAGGAAACTCTCATACAGAAAGTAAATCTGCAAACCCAATTGGACTTGAAATTCGTGCTCAAGCTTTTGCTTTCAGTATGAATGACGAAATAAATAATATGACTTTCTATTCTTACGAAATTATTAACCGTTCAACATTTACTCTTCAAAATACTTATTTTAGTCAATGGGTTGACCCTGACTTAGGATATTCTCATGATGACTTTGTTGGTTGTGATGTTAAAAGAGGTTTAGGATATTGTTATAATGGTACAGCAACTGATGGCCCAGGAACAGGAGCATATGCTGGTAACCCACCAGCAATTGGGATTGACTTTTTCCAAGGACCTTACTTAGATCCTGACGGTATTGATAATCCAAAAGTTTATATTGACTTGGTTAAAAACGGTCCTCATGCAACTTGGTTGCAAGAAGATGGATATCAAAAAAGAAATGATAATAATGAATTCATTCTTGACGCTAATGGAAAGAAGATTTTAGATACTTTAAAAGTTACAGCTGATGCTGATAGATTTGTTGATTATTGGTATAATGTTAATGATAAGATTACTAATGGTGCAAATATCAATGGTGTAAACTTTGGAAATGGTATAATTGATGATGAACGTTTTGGAATGAGGAGATTTGTTTATTATGAAAATAGTGGACATACAACAAAAGGTGAACCTGACAAAGCTACTGACTATTATAATTATCTTAGAGGAATGTGGAAAACAGGAGTAACAATGTCTTTTGGTGCTGATGGTACTTCAGGAACTATTCCTTGTGACTTTATGTTCCCAGGAACAACTGACATTTGGAATTGGGGAACAAAAGGTATTGTTCCTAGCATAACTGACACAAGAGGTTGGACTGAAGAATCTTCAAATAACTCTCCTGGAGACAGACGTTTTATGCAATCTGCAGGACCATTTGAACTTAAACCAGGTGCTATTAACTATATCACTGTTGGTATTCCTTTTGCTCAAGCAGCTTCAGGAGGTCCTTATGCATCTGTTACATTACTAAGACAAATTGATGATAAATGTCAAGCATTATTTGATAATTGTTTCAATTTACTTGAAGGTCCAGATTCACCAGACTTAACAATTAAAGAACTTGATAGAGAATTAATACTTTTCTTAACTAATGATTCACCATCATCAAATAACAGAGATGAGTCATTTAACAAAATAGATATTTCTATACCAGTTAAATATGATGAAATTTCTCAGGTTGACACAATTCTTTACGATTCAAACAATCAACCTTATATCTCTACTTTTGATAGGATTGTAAATACTACATTATACGATCAATATTATAAATTTGAAGGATATCAAATCTTCCAGTTAAAAGATAATACAGTATCTGTTGCTGATATTTATGATGAGGATAAGGCAAGACTTGTAGGTCAATGTGATATTAAGAACTTTGATGCTAATCAAAATAATCAATCAATTTCTAAGCTTGTAAACTATTATAAAGATGATAATATTGGAGATTTAGTTCCAAAGGTTATGGTTAGTGGTTTAAATACTGGTATTCAACATACCTTTAGAATAACTGAAGATAAGTTTGCAACAACAAATGATAAAACAATTGTAAATAATTCGAAATATTATTACGTAGCAATTGCTTATGCACATAATAACTATAAACAATTTAGTTCTACTGATCCAACAAAGTTTGATGGACAAAAGATTACTTATTTAGCAAGTAGAAAAACTGGAACAGGAAGAAGTATTTCTCCCTCTGTTGCAATTCCTCATAATGTTGTTCCAGAACAAAATGGTACTTTAGTTCAATCTACTTACGGAACATGTCCTGAGATTACACGTATTGAAGGAAATGGTAACGGTGGAATGGTTTTAAATTTAAAACAAGAAACAATTGAGAAAATAGTTGGTAAAACTAATGAAGAGCCTGTTGGTTTGTCTTTTGTTACCAATTTACAATATGAACAAGATTTTGGGCCATTAAATATTAAAGTTATTGATCCAATCAAATTGCGTCCAGGTAAATTTATTATCAAAATTATTCCATCAGACACAACTACCAATCTAATGTATGGTAAATGGAAACTTCAAAATGCGGATACTACTCTTCCTTTATATACTGTAAAAGTAGATGGTGTTTCAAATGATGTTTATTCATTAACTTCAGATAGAATAATAAAAGATATTAATGAACAAGTTATTTTCCCATTAGGCCTTTCAATTTCACTTACTAATCCACTTCCAACAGTTACTCCTTTATATATTGCTAATGATTTATACACTAAACAAAAAAGAGTTTTTGGTGGTAATTTAAGTGAAGGAACTGATCTTTATTCAAGTGTTGTTGCTACAGATCCTAACAAAACTTGGTTATTCGGATTTGCAGATAATGATGCTAGTGATAATACTAACTGGATTAAATCTGGTAGCAAAACTGCTTCAGAAACTCAAATTAAAGACTTCCCAACTTTAGATGAAAATTCTCTTGATGACGTTTTGGCTTATCTAACTCAAGACTATTATTATGCAGTTGGTAAATTAGTTTGGAATCCAGCAAATGGAAAAAATGATACAATTTTCACCAATTTCCCAATAGATCAACCACAAGATTATGAAGAATTTGGTAACGGCTGGTGGGCACCATATAGACTAACATCTGTTTACACTAATTACGGAGGAGAAGTTATTCCTCACCCAGGATTCTCATACTATCATTTTGGAACAGCAGCAACGCCTGACAACGTTACAAAATATAGAATGGACCCTTCGTTCATTTATTCAACAGCTTCAAATGATATGACGAATCTTGCTTCTGTAGATATTGTATTTACAAGCGATAAAACAAAATGGACAAGATGTCCTGTTATTGAAATGGGAGATGATGTTAATCAAACTGAAGGATCTGCGAAGAGATTCCAAATCAGAAAACATGCTTCTGTAGATAAAAGCGGACAACCATTGGGTGACGGAACTCAAGGTTGGGGATGGTTCCCTGGTTATGCTATCAACCTTGAAACAGGACAAAGATTAAATATGATGTTTGGAGAAAATTCTCAACTTGGAGTTAATCAACCAGGAAATGGTAGAGACTTAATTTGGAATCCAACTTCTACTTCTTATGGAAATAACGGAGACCCTGTTTTTGGAGGTATGCACTACATATATGTTTTAGGTGCTTCTGAATACACTCTATACACTCCAAATGGTCTTCAATCGAATTTGGATACAAGAATTGTAAATCCACCTTCTTACTATGACCTTAATTCTTTAGGGAACAAAGATATGGGAACTTGGGCTTATGATAGATTGAAAAAATTAGAATCTTTAGTACTAAGCAACACTACTCCATATAATGATTACAAAAATGATAATCTAACACAAGCGATGGAAGTATTTGGTTCTGTAATGTGGGTTGGTATGCCTTTAGCAACATCTTTTAACACTGATCGTTTTGCACAAATCCCAACCGATGTTAAGGTTTCATTAAGGGTGCGTCAACCATATAAAACGAACTACATCAACAATGTTAATGGTGCAGCCGCTTCTCCTCAAAACAATAACTACCCAATGTATGAATTTACAATCACTAGTAATTTAGCAACTTCAGTTGGTAATATTGAATTAGCAAAATCTGAATTAGATCAAGTATCTGTTGTTCCTAATCCTTATTTCGCTGCTTCAACCTACGAAGGTGACCAAGTGGAAAACCTTGTTAAAATTTGTAATCTACCGCCTGACTGTTATGTAACTATCTATTCAGTTGATGGAACTGTTATTAGAAAATTACGTGGACCATCAAAAAGCTTAGTTTCTGGAACAGGTTCAGCACTAACTTCAATTGATTGGGATTTGAAAAATCATAAAGGATTACCAATTGCAGGTGGAGCTTACTTAATACATATTAAGGCTGACGGAGTTGGCGAAAAGATTATTAAATGGTTTGGTGCTTTACGACCTATTGATTTAAATTCTTTCCAATAATATAAACCAGCAGAGATTGAAATATTTTAAAAAGAGAGATATGAAAGATATATATAGAATATTTGCTTTTGTCATGTTAGGAGTGTTACTATTCTCCAATTTGAATCTAAAAGCAGGGAACGACGATAGAAGAGGGACTGCTGGAGCAGGTTCGCTTTTGATAAACCCTTGGGCTAAAAGTGCTGGTTGGGGAGGTGTTAACACTGCCTGTGGTATGGGTATAGACGCATTGTTTTCAAACGTTGCAGGTCTAGGACGTATTTCAGGTACAGAGGCTAATTTTTCTTATAACAACTGGTTAGATAATTCAGGAGTTGGAGTAAGTTCATTTGGACTTGGCCAAAGCCTTGGTGACTATGGTGTTATTGGATTGTCAGTTACTTCAATGGGTTTTGGACTTATTGACCGTACTAAAGTTAGTAGCCCTGAGTTTAATAATGGAACCTTCTCAATATCTAATATGAATATTGGAGTTTCATTTGCTAAAGCTTTCTCAACTTCAATTTATGGGGGTGCAACTCTTAAGGTTGTAAATGAGGGTATAGATAACGTTACAGCAACCGGTGTCGCTATTGATGCAGGTATACAATATGTAACAGGTGAAAATTACGAAATCAAATTTGGTATAACTCTTAAAAACTGGGGTCCAGCAATGAGTTATAGTGGAGACGGATTATCAACTATTGCAGAATTTTATGGTCGTCAAATGTCGGTTGAACAACGTTCACAAAGCTTTGAAATTCCATCAAGTTTAAATATTGGTGCATCTTATGACTTCTTATTTTCTGAAAACAAACACCGATTTACTACTGCAGCTAACTTTTCTTCAATGGCATTTTCTAAAGACCAATACACATTAGGACTTGAGTATGCTTTTGCAAAGATATTTATGCTACGTACTTCATACACTTATGAAGATGCAATAACAACCAGTGTTTACGATGTTGATGCTGGTGCCACAACACTCTATTCTGGTTTTGCCGCTGGAGCATCAATTATAGCTCCAATACAGAAATCTAAAAATGATAAAAACGGAGTAAATCTTTCAATTGATTACGCATATAGATTGACCAAGATTGCTGGAGGTATCCACACAATAGGTCTTGTGATTTCGTTGTAAGATAAACACTTAATTTAATAAATGAATCGAAGACCTTTCATTAAGGGTCTTCGATTCTTTTTAATCCATAATTCAATTCATTATGTCAAAAATCAAATATTATTCGGAAGGGGGTTTGGAAAAACTTAAACAAGAGTTGCTAAACCTTATCACAGTCGAGCGTCCAGCTATCTCTGCAGCTATTGCTGAAGCAAGAGATAAAGGAGACTTATCTGAGAATGCAGAATATGATGCAGCAAAAGATGCTCAAGGACATTTAGAAGCTAAAATTTCTAAACTTCAGACACTTATTTCAAATGCTCGCTTACTTGATGAAAGTATGATAGACACATCAAAGGTCTTACTTCTTTCTAAGGTTGAATTTATTAACCTTGCCACCAAGAAGACACAGGTATATGATATTGTTCCAGAAAGTGAAGCAAACCTTAGAGAAGGAAAGATATCTGTTACCTCACCAATTGCTAAAGGAATGCTTGGCAAGAGAGAAGGAGAAATAGCAGAAATAGATGTTCCTGCAGGCAATTTGAGATTGCAAATAATTAAAATAACAAGAGATTAATATGGCAACCCTATTTTCAAAAATAGTTTTAGGTGAAATACCTTGCTATAAGGTGGCAGAAACAGAGAATTGCTTTGCGTTCTTAGATATATCACCACTTGCAAAAGGGCACACCCTAGTTATCCCAAAGAAAGAAATAGACAATATCTTTGACCTAGACGATGATTTATTATCTGAGTTGAGTATATTTGCCAAAAGAGTAGCAAAAGCTATTCAGAAAGCATTTCCATGCCCTAAAATTGGGGTTGCAGTTATAGGACTTGAAGTTCCGCATGCACATATGCACCTTGTTCCAATCAATAATGTTGGAGACTTAGACTTTAAACTCCCTAAATTAGACCTTTCAAAACTCGAGTTTGAGGAAATAGCAACTAAGATAAAAGCTAATCTATAATCATCGAATAAATCAAAACACTTATATACCAAAAGCGAAGAAAGACATAATCTCTCTTCGCTTTTTTTCTGTAATATTCTTACGAATATTATATCAAGACTCCCCAAATCAAAACGCCGTTTCATAAAGACCCCTTCTTTTCAAATTTATATCAAACCTTTTTTAATTTATAGATGGTTGCTACCTATTATATATTAGCTTCCCTACAAAGATGCCGCTCCGATTGAGCTACAAATATTACCAGCATCAGAATCACGTAGGGATGAAACCTTTGTAGCAATAAATTCAAATATGTTTAGTAGATTAGTCCAAATTGCCAAA
>JALNVJ010000089.1 GCA_023227645.1 Bacteroidales bacterium
AACATTTGATATTTTTTTGTATATTTGCAAAACATAAAAGAATATGTAGTTAGAAATTTTATAATTAATTTAAAATAATAAGATATGTAGAAGAGCAAATCACGAAGGAAGTATACGTCAACTGTTAGTTTATTCTAAAAAATGAATTTACCGAAAAAGACAAGAATTTTAAGAGCCGTAATATTGCGGAAAAAAAAATTAACTTTAAAAACAATGATAAAAAGTAAATCAAATCAAAAAGATTTCCGATTTTGTAGGGTTGCTGATTTATACTACCAAATGGTAGAAAAACAAGATCCTAATCCTTACTCTCATCAAACTATCTCTGTTTTGATTCAAAGAAAAATAAATGAATTGAAAAGTGATGGTATTCAAATTAATGACCCTAATGTTGTTCCTCGATTTGTGGACTTCATTAATTATCCTTCTAATATCGATTATAAGAGGAATATAGATAATTTCTTTAATCTATCTTATCCAAGTAAAATCGTACCTATTGAAGGGGAGCACCCTAATATAGACAACTTATTAAAACATATATTTCAAGATCAATATAATTTGATAATGGATTATTTGACTATTCTTTGGAGAGACCCATTGCAAATATTACCTATTATATGTATAGTGTCAGAAATCCAACACACAGGGAAGACAACATTTGTTAACCTTATGAATATGATTTTTGGTCAGAATGCAGTTACTATTTCCTCATATGAATTTTCTCAGAAATTCAATGCTTTATATGCTACCAGTGGGGTAATATGTATTGAGGAATCCTGTTTTTCTGATCCTGCTATAAAAGAGAAAATTAAGCAATTGAGTACAAGTTATACAATTCAGTATAGAAACCTATTTATAGGATATAAAACAATTGGCTTTTATGGTAAGTTTATTTTGACATCCAATAATGAGCTAGATTTCATCAACTTGTCGCCTACCGATATACGCTTCTGGATTGTAAAACCCAAAAAGATAGAGACTTTCGACCCATCTTTCCATAGTAAATTAGAATCCGAAATACCTCAATTTGTCTACACCCTAACTAATAGAAAGATTGAAACCCCTAATGATTCAAGAATGTGGTTTGACCCTAGTCTATTAAAGAATGATGCCTTAAATAATGTAATTGAAAATTCACAATCCAATTGTGCAAAAGAGATTATGATTACAATAGGTGATATCATAGGCAGCAATCATGAATTCAAAGCAACACTATCTGAAATCTATACATTGTTAGATAGCAAATTCTCTAAGAATAAAATTAAAAATGCATTAACACATGAATTAGGATATTCGGTATCAGAATACCCTGTTGCCTACAGTTCTCTGAATGTTTCTAACAAAAAAGGACGAATATACACCTTCCACCACGATGATTTTATAGATTCTACTACAAACAATGATACCGTACCTTTCTAAAAACAAGAGCACAGCACGAGTTATCAACTGCAATTGAACCACTTATGCTTATTCTATATCATTTACTACATTTACTACAAGAATTTAAATAAATAATAAAATAATAAATATATATAGAATATTAAAACACTGTAATTATTGTAGTTATTGTAGTTATAAAAAAAGCAAGAGGAGAAATTCTCAATTAATCTTAGTAATTATCACAAAGCCACCTTAGGGTGGCTTTTTTGTTATGTGTTGGAGTAACTTGTCTCCCCACAAAGATACCTCACCTCTGAGGCTTATTCCTTGTGTGTTGGTGAGATTATTATTATATCTTATCCTCTCTGATTCTTTTTAAAGTTTTCAGCTTGCTCAAAAATTTCAACATATACCTCATCTCTTTCAACTGGTGGATAACGGTACTTATCTAATAGTAGGATAAGTCCAACTTTAAGAGCCGATTTAATATCATCTCGTTTATTCCAATCTGGAAATTTTGATTGTCCATCAACTAATTCTTTAACAGCTCTTGCTAGATCTATCATTTTATCATCAGGATATTTGAAGTCGTATTTAATGCAAAGTTCTTTTAGAATATCGTAGAATGCTTTTTCTTCAAAGTCTATACCCAATAACTCTCCTGCCGAAAACTCCTTATGAACATCCCAAATCAAATTTGTAAGCTGTTCAGCCATTTCCTCATATACCTCACTTCTTAAAACATCATCCTCTTTTCTCTCATTATATTTCTCAACAAGAAACTGCATCTTCTTAGTAAAGTCAACTCCCTTAACTTTATTAACCTTTCTCATCTCGCCAATTACCTTAGCAAGTAATTGTTGTAGTAATTTGATTTTTGTATTAGGCAATTTGATTTTCTCTATCTTCGCTAAATAGTCTTCATCAAAGATATCTTGTTCTTTTTCTTTACCATCACCAAGCTTAAATATTTCTTCAACTCCATCACTTTCCAAGGCTGCTTTTATCATCTCCCTAACCCTTGCATTCATTTGTGCTGTATCGGGTGCATTCCCTGTTGTAAGTTTAAAAATTATTGAACGAATTGCTAAATAAAAATGAGTATAATCTCTTTCCTCTTGCTTCAACTTTTCGCTTCCAGCACATATGTCATAGGCAGCCTTAAGTCGCTTTACCAAACTCATAAACCTGAGTTCGTTGTCTTTTGTGCTTTGAACAAATTCGGCTCCAAGATTCAATGTGTTGAGTTGTTCTATTGTGCTACCTTCAAAATATTTCCTTGAATCAAACCTATACATAAGCTTAGAAAGTAAATCCAAATGATCTCTCACCACCACCAATGACTGTTCTATATCTTCAAAATTATCTTCATCCCCCTTACTATATTGTGCTAATGCAATATTCATTTGCTTTTTGATACCAATATAGTCAACAACCAAACCTTTATTCTTTCCTTTAAACTTACGATTAACCCTCGAAATAGTCTGTATCAAATTATGTTGTTGTATAGGTTTGTCAATATAAATACTATCCAAGAAAGGAACATCAAACCCAGTAAGCCACATATCAACTACAATAGCAATTTTGAAATTAGAATTTTCATTCTTAAACTGCCTATCAAGTTCTTTCCTATCTTCTGAACTTCCCAATATATCCCGTAGTTCTTTCTCATCATCCTTCCCTATTGTCATAACCATCTTGATACGTTCAATAGGTTTTAACTCCCTACAGTCTTTATCTGATAATTCAACACCTTCTTCATTTTTCTTAATCTCATTCCACTGAGGACGAATATCAATAATGTTATTATATAACCTATAAGCAATATCACGATTACTACAAACAAACATAGCCTTAGCCTTAACAGTTGAGCCCTCTGAATTACGCTTTTCATAATGTGCTACAAAATCTTCAGCAACAGCACGCAGCCTTTTAGGATCACCCAAAATTGCATAAATATTAGTAGTTTCGGTCTTACTTTTATCAATCTGATACTCATTAGCACCTTCTTTTTGAGCCTTTTCATAATACTCTTCAATCTTCTCAAGCTCTCCATTTCTCAAAGCTACTCTTGCTGCTCTACCCTCATAAACAATTCTTACTGTGATTTCATCCCTCACCGATTCTGTCATTGTATAGGCATCAATAACCTTACCAAATACATTAATAGTAGCATCAATAGGAGTTCCCGTAAAACCCACATATATTGCATTTGGTAGAGAATCGTGCAAATACTTAGCAAAGCCATAAGTTTTGGTAACACCACTATCGTTTATCCTAACTTTTTGATCAAGATTGGTTTGACTCCTATGTGCTTCATCTGATATACAAATAACATTTGCTCTATCGGTTAGCAGTTCTGTGTCTTCAGTAAACTTATGAATAGTAGTCAAGAACACTCCACCACTCTGTCTGCCACGCAATAATTCCCTTAATTCAACCCTACTCTCAACACTCAAAATATTATTATCACCTACAAAATTCTTAGCATTTGTAAATTGACCCGATAGCTGATCATCCAAATCAGTACGGTCGGTAATCATTATTATCGTTGGGCTTTCAAACAACTCACTCTTCATTAACAACCTAGTAAGATAAAGCATAGTATAACTCTTTCCGCTTCCAGTAGCACCAAAATAAGTACCACCCTTACCATCTCCCTCAGGTTTTTGCGCTTTCTTTATATTATCAAATAATGCTCTGGCAGCATAGTATTGAGGATATCTACAAAGGATCTTTTCATTTTTCTTAGAACTATCTGGAATAAAAATAAAGTTTCTAATAATATCACGTAAGCGATTTTTATTAAACATACCTTGGATAAGAGTAAACATACTGCTAATCCCATCAACATCCTTTGTCAAACCCGCAATCCTACGCCAAGCATAAAAAAAATCATAAGGAGCAAAGAAAGAACCAGCCTTATTATTAACACCATCACTAATAACACAGAAAGCATTATACTTAAATAATTCAGGAATATCTCTATTATAACGTATGGTTAATTGTTTGAAAGCATCATAAATAGTTGTGTCCTCACGAATAGCACTCTTAAACTCAAAAACCACTAGTGGCAGACCATTAATAAAAATAATCCCATCAGGAATTCTTTTCTCATTTCCCACAATATCAAGTTGGTTTACAAATTTATAGATATTACTATCACTATGATAAACCTCATCCAATTCACCTACAATAGAAATTAACTTATCCTCTTCAAGCTGTCTTTGTTTATTAAGACCAGTATAATCGATAAGTTCAATATAAATATCTTTTTGATTTCTGTCCTCTCTCTTAAGAATAAAACCATCGGAAAGCATCTTTAAAAATGTTTTGTTGCTTTCGTAAAGGTCGGATGCAGGAAGCGTTTTAAGTTGAAGAATAATAGATTTGATTTCATTTTGCGTAATGCCCTGACTAGCATACCGTGAAGAAAGGAAAACCCTTAAGTCCTCCTCAATCAATACCTCTTCAACCTTACGATTAATAGAATTGCCCAAACAATGAACAAAACCCTCTTGTTCCAATAATTCAGCAAACGCCTTTTCTAACTTTTCTTCGGTGAATTTCATTTCTTTAACCTCTTAATATCTTCTTCCAATTCCTTTAAACTTTTCTCTTTTTCTAATGCTTTTTGAGAGAGTTGATATTTTTCATATTCTTCTTCCGATTTCTTCAATGCCATTTTATGACTTATCTTGCCTGCATGAGAAAGCAATTCCCTGCCATTTAATTGAAGTATTGTATCTAATCTATCAATCCAATCTTTCATATACATTGGAGTTTGTTGTTGAGCCATAGTTTCTGCAAAAGCAAGATATTGTTCAACCAAAAGCCCTAGCAATTTTATTTCATCTTCATTAAGATAGTTTTTAGCAATGCTAACATCTGCTTTTTTAATTGGAGCTATATTTTTTTTATCATACGATTGCATTCCCATTAATGGAAGTTCTGCATTTGTTCTGCGAAAAATTAATTCAGCAGCAGTTTGTTGACTAATAGCCCAAAGCAATTTGTTCTGCACAATTTTGAAAAACTCAATAGTCTTTTCATCCTTTGGATCATAGTCAATACTTGTAGTATAAATATCCTTTATTTTTTGGTAGAAAAAACGTTCCGAAAGGCGTATCTCTCTGATTCTTTCCTGTAATTCAGTAAAATAATTCATCGAACTACCGCTTTTGAATCTCTCATCATTAAGAACAAACCCCTTAATAATATATTCCTTCAATTGTTGAGTAGCCCAAATACGGAACTGAGTACCTTGTGGAGATTTCACCCTATAACCTACAGAAATAATAACATCAAGATTGTAAAAATCAATATTTCTTTCCACTTCTCGAGAACCTTCTTTTTGAACTGTTCGGAAATTCCGAACAGTTGACATAGCATCCAATTCTCCCTCTTCAAAAACATTTTTAATATGTTCACTTATAGTGGCTTTTGACTTTTGGAAAAGATCACAAATTTGAGCCTGAGAAAGCCAAACCGTCTCATCCTCCAATCGAACATCAACCTTAATAACCCCATCCCTATCCTGATATAAAAGTATCTCACTATTCATAATATCTTTGCTATTATTTATTAAATAAAATATCTATAATCATATTCATATCTTGAATTTGAATCAATTAGTTTCCCTATTCTTGCGATATCATTTGATGATGAAATAGTAGCAGGTAGCTGAGAGTACATATTTAATGAATTCCAATTCATTTTTGTTAATCCTAAAATTTCATTTGCAATTTGCTCCAAGCTACCATTTCCGTAATGTTTTATTACTCTAAGTGGTTTTGGGACATATCTTCCTCCAGGGTAGAAATTGAAATTCGGATTTCTTACCGATGGAATTACACCATGTGCCCAAAGTAGCGCTTCTTTCGAATTAATTTGAATGCAAGTGCCACGAGAAATAGAAAAACCATCTATTTCTGGTTTACCTTCTTTTATTTTACTGGCTGTGTACTTTATATTGTCTTCAAAATTAATTTCAATTAAATCAATTGATTCAATAACACTATTATCTGAAAGACTATCCAAAATTCCTTGCTTCTCTTCATCTGTAAAAAATGTTCTTTTATGAATTACAACTCTTTTAGGAAGTTCATTCATCGACTCATAAAACAAATTTAATATACCACGACCAAATTCATAAGCATCATCATAACATAAATGAGGTTTTTTATGTCGCCATTGAATTTTATTATTACTAATTTTTGATAACTTATATTTTAGTCCTTCTCCTGTAGAGCTATAAATATGACTGCAACCTAAAATAATAT
>JALNVJ010000090.1 GCA_023227645.1 Bacteroidales bacterium
AAATACCCCAACAATCTATTATTTCCCTAACGAAACATATTTAACAAGAGGAGTCTATGGAGAGTTTCCTGCTAAATTCTACGGATGGAAATTCAATTACTATCTACCCCTAGCCTACCCCGACCTAGCAATTGGCAAGCTCCTATACATACAAAGACTAACAGCAAGAGCATTCTTCGACTTTGGATATTTCGATAATAAATACCTAAGCAGTATAGGCTCATACCTACAAATAGACTTTAATGCACTCAGAATACAATACCCAATAAATATCGGCATACAATTCGGCTATGTACCCCAAAACAAAGACTATTTTGCCAATTTGATATTCTATTTAAATATGTAGGAAACTTAGATTAAAGTTTAATCTATCTCTTGCCTATATGAAGCTATAGCATCATCAAAGGATGAATACTTAATCATTTTATTAAAGAGTTGTGTAAAAAAAGAAAACCCTCTAACAAATTAATGTTTCGAGGGTTTTGAAGTACTCCGAGCGGGACTTGAACCCGCACGAGCGCAATGCTCACAGGATTTTAAGTCCTGCGTGTCTACCAATTCCACCATCAGAGCGACTTTCTTTTCAGAGCGAAAGACGAGACTCGAACTCGCGACCCCAACCTTGGCAAGGTTGTGCTCTACCAACTGAGCTACTTTCGCTTGATTTGAGTGTGCAAAATTACTAAGTTTTTTCTTTCTACCAAATTATTTTATACTTTTTCTATTAATTTTTTTATATTATTTAGCTTCATCAACGCTTCCATTGGTGTAAGGTTGTCAATATCTGTATTTAAGATATCTTCTTTTATTTCTAAGAGCAATGGGTCGTCAAGTTGAATAAAACTTAATTGGTATGGGTCGTCTTGCTTTAAATTGGGTTTGGTTTTTATTTTGTTTTGGTTAGGCTTCTGTCTTTTTTCCAATATCTCTAACATTTCTTCAGCTTCGTCTAATACTTTTTTGGGCATACCTGCTAGTCTAGCCACATGAATACCAAAACTTTGAGAGCTACCTCCTTTTGCAATCTTTCTTAGGAATATTATTTGTTTACCTATTTCCTTAACTGTTACATGTAAGTTTTTTATCCGTTCATAGGTTTCCGCCATATCATTTAACTCGTGGTAATGGGTTGCAAAGAGTACCTTAGCTCTATGATTTGGATTGTCGTGTATATAAGAAGCTATTGACCAAGCTATCGAAACTCCATCGTATGTACTAGTTCCTCGTCCTATCTCGTCTAAAAGCACAAGAGATCTATCAGAAAGGTTATTTAATATGCTGGCTGTTTCGTTCATCTCAACCATAAACGTACTCTCTCCTGATGAAATATTGTCGGAAGCTCCTACTCTTGTAAAGATTTTATCTACTATACCAATATCGGCGCTCTTAGCAGGAACGAAACTACCAATTTGAGCCATTAATACTATCAAAGCATTTTGACGAAGATAAGCACTCTTTCCTGACATATTAGGTCCTGTAATTATTCCTATTTGTTGGCTATCCTTATCTAAATACAAATCGTTTGAGATATAAGGCTCACCCTTTGGGAGCATCTTCTCTATAACAGGATGCCTTCCTTCTACTATTTTTATTGAAAACTCATCGTTTATTGTTGGTCGAACATAATTGTTTTCTATGGCAATTTCTGCAAATGATAATAAGCAGTCAAATTCTGATATTATACCCGAATTTTTTTGTAGTATCTTAATATAGGGAATAAGCTCCAATAGCAAATTATTATATGCCTTAGTTTCTATCTCCAATATCTTTGACTCGGCGCCAAGTATCTTGGTCTCATATTCTTTTAACTCCTCGGTAATATATCTTTCGGCATTGGTTAGGGTCTGCTTCCTTATCCACTCCACTGGCACCTTATCTTTATGGGAATTTGTTACCTCAAGATAATACCCAAATACATTATTAAATCCTATTTTAAGAGATGTTATATTTGTTTTAAGAATCTCTCTTTCTTGTAGCTTTTGGAGATAAGTCTTGCCATGAGTTGCTAAATCCCTAAGCTCATCAAGCTCTGAATCGAAACCTTTTGCAATAACTCCACCCTTAGAAACTGCATTGGGCGCATCATCGGAAAGAGTTTTTATTATATTATCTATCAAACCTTGACATATATCTAAACCCTCTGCCTTCTCAAGTTCCTTTATACCCTTGCTAATAGTTTTTATCTGATCTATTTCTACTAAGACATTCTTTAGATGCACTAATTCATTGGGCATAATCCTACCGTAAGCAGCTTTGGCTGTCATACGTTCAAGGTCACCAATCTTCTTTATGCTTTCACCAAAGCTATAAGCAATCTCCTCATTATTTACAAAATAACTCACAAGATCTTGGCGTAAGTGAATCTCCAATTTATCTACAAGAGGCAGTAATATCCAACGCTGAAGAAGCCTTGAACCCATATTCGATTTTGTCTTATTAAGTACTGAAATAAGGGTGGCTGAGTTTTGATGTGGGGAATGTACTAATTCTAAATTGGATATTGTAAACTTATCTAGCCATACATAATTATTATTGTTCAATCTCGATAGATTTTGAATATGAGATACCGCCCTATGCTCTGTTTCGTTTAAATAGTGAAGGCATGCTCCTGCTGCAATAATTCCAAGAGGATAATCTTCAATACCAAAACCTTTTATTGAGTTTACTCCAAAATGTTTTTGTAATATATCATTAGAAAATTCTTCGGAAAAGACCCAGTCGTCAAATGTATTAGTATAGAAGTCTTTATTAAACTTATCTTGAAAATCTCTTAATCTTTGTTTTTGGATTATAATTTCTTTTGGAGCTAAAGACTGTATAAGCTTATCCATTTCTTGAGTTCCACCTTGCGAAACATAAAACTCACCCGTACCAATATCCAAAAGAGCTATTCCCACTTGATCTTTTTCGTAGTGAATGGCTGCAAGAAAATTATTTTGACTATGGTCAGATGTCTTATCATTATAGGATAATGACGGAGTAACAACCTCAGTTATCCCCCTCTTAACAATACCTTTAGCCAATTTTGGATCTTCAAGTTGTTCACAGATAGCACATCTCTTGCCGGCCCTTATTAGCTTAGGCAAATAAGTATCGATTGAGTGGTAGGGAAAACCAGCAAGTTCCAAATCCTTTTGGACGCCATTAGCTCGTTTGGTAAGTGTTATTCCTAGTATTTTTGCTGTTTCAATTGCATCCTGTCCAAAGGTTTCGTAAAAGTCACCAACACGAAAAAGTAAAATAGCATCAGGGAATTTTACTTTCATAGCGTTGTATTGCATCATTAGTGGGGTAACCCCATCAATATTCTTAGCCACTTAGTTATTGATTTATTCGTATTTAATATAAAAGAGAAACAAAAATACGATAAAAAAATAAGAAAACAATATCAATATACCATTTTCTTATTCCCTATTAATAATATGAGATTTATTATAAAATCATCTTAGTCTTCAAATATATCGAGGATTTCTTCTTTATGAAGAATATAAATAAGATTCTTATTTTCATCTAATACTTTCATAACGTTATATACACCAAAAGTTAGGTGCTTATTTTTCAGAGAATCGTAAACAAAAAGAGATAACGTAGCATTAGAGTCAATAGACGCTTTATTATTATCATCTACCTGGATCTTCTCCAAACAAAAGCCTGGATTTTTATCATTGAACCTTTGTATTACTTTTGCTTCTGAATAACCACTAACAATATTACCATCATCACTAAGCCAAGCAACCTTAACCCCTTCAACAGATATAGTCGCCTTTTCAGCGATAATCTCTTTACTTTCTTTTTTTGAACAAGCAGTAAAGGAAATGGACATTGTAAAAAGAATAATTAATTGTACCCAAACAAAATGCTTTCTCATAACTTTCAGTTTTATATTAAATAATATACTTAGATAAGAATCAAATCTTTAGACTGCAAATATACAATAGAAAACATGGAAAACAAATTAAGTTCCTTCTTTTTTGAATTTTATTTAGGGCTAATGGACTAAAATAGGTTAAAATCTCTATAACTAAGAAAGCTTATTACTTTTAGAAGCATTTATTATTATGAATAAAAAATTTGCTTTTTTTGTTCAAAACAGACCAAAAAATGATGAAAAAAAGAAAAAGGAAAGATTTATTATAATAATTTCTTGCAAATTTATTTTTTAATCGTAAATTTGCAAGAAATATTAGGTATTATGATTGAAAGAACATTAAAAACAAAGTTATTGGAGATGAGTTTAAAGTATCCAATTGTAACCTTAACTGGACCTAGACAATCTGGAAAATCCACCCTACTTAGAACTTCATTTCCTGATTATAAGTATGTTTCGCTTGAAGACCCTGATATGAGATTATTTGCAACAGATGATCCTAGAGGTTTTATTGCTACTTACCCAGATAAAACTATTATTGATGAAGCACAAAGAGTTCCTTCCTTATTTTCATATATTCAGTCTCACACCGATTATGAGAATAGAGAAGGGATGTATTTCCTCGCTGGCTCTCATAATTTCTTACTAATGGAATACATTAACCAATCTTTAGCAGGGAGAACAGCTGTTTTGAAACTTCTGCCTCTTTCTCATAATGAACTAAAATCCTCCGCAAACCTGCCTTCAACACTTGACGAAGAAATTTTTAAGGGAGGCTATCCCCGTCTTTACGACAAGAATATTCAACCTAGTGATTTTTATCCTTATTACATTCAAACCTATGTTGAAAGAGATGTACGTTTAATGAAGAATATTGGGGATTTGAGCAAATTTATACGATTCATAAAATTATGTGCAGGAAGAATTGGTCAACTTATAAATATGTCATCATTGGCTAATGATTGTGGCGTAGCAGTATCTACCATTAGTGAATGGCTTTCAGTATTAGAGGCTAGTTATATTTGCTACATTCTAAAACCAAATCATAATAATTATGCAAAACGACTTGTTAAAACACCTAAACTATATTTCTATGATATTGGGTTAGCCTGTTCTCTTTTAGATATTAAAAGCATTGAGCAAGTTTCTTCTCATTTTTTACGAGGGGGGTTGTTTGAAAATATTGTAATTAATGAGTTTATCAAAGAATCTTATAATAATGGGACTGAACCTGATTTAACTTTTTGGCGTGATAGTACTGGGAATGAAGTTGATTTAATTAAAACAAAGAATGGAAAACAATTTGCATTTGAAATAAAATCTAGCGCAACTTTCTCCCCTGAATTTTTTAAAGGAATAAAGAATTGGTCAAAACTTTCAGGTGCAACGCCAGAAGAATGTTTTGCAATATATAATGGAGATAAAGATATGATAACCTCTAATGGGAAGGTTATTAGTTGGAATAATAGGTGAAGTTTTACTTAAATAAACCTCTTCTCCCAATAAGGAAATTCTTTTGCTAATTCTCCTGAATAATAGAAGTCGAATCCAATTGCACCAAAAGTATATACTTTATCTCCCACATTTATATGCGAACCTCCACATTCTGGATTAGGACCAGGATTGGATTGAGGAAAACCTACATTAAACAAAGTAAACAAAATATCTGGACGATTGGAAAGATCATATTTAGCTCTATCCCATTGTTTCTTGGTTTGATGAAGGATGCAACCAGTGTAGACATAAGAATAGTAGTGATTTTGATAATCAACCAAACGATTTATTCTTTCAGTTTGATGATCTGAAGTTCTAAAATCTAATATATGTTCATATTGTTTTCCCATATAAAATACAGAAGTGTCATTCTTTAAATTTCTTTCAACCCAATCAGCAGTGAAATCCTTAATCCCATTCACCCCAAACGAGAATTGAGATTGAACACTTAAAACCTTCACAGGTCCTAAATATTTCTTATACATTTCTCTTTTAGAATTAAATAATCTAATTTGTTCACCAATCAAACAACCAACAATCAATCGAGATTCAACACCAGTTACACGAGCAGCACTATCAATAAGATGCTTATCTTTTATTATTGCCACCTTCAACGCTTCCCATTCAGGAATATTCATCCATTCAATTGCGTTAGCCTGATTTGCCTTAACATTAACACCACCAATAAGATGTTGAGTCTTTGTAAGAAAATCTTGATATTCTTTATTATCCTTAAGAGCAAGCTCAGTTGCAGCAAGCATCTGAGTTAGATTAACATTCCCATTTGAATTACTAATACCCTGCAAAACCAAATAAGCATTCTTAGGATAGAACTTACTAAGAGCAGCCAATTTAATATAATTCTCAGACATTTCCTTATCCATATCAACCTGAGAACGGACAACCTCCTTTTCCATTTGAGCAATATCAGCAAGGTAACGATTGTTTTTATCAACCCCGCCCCCATTATTTGTAAGACCCAATTGATAAACACCCCACGCTCCAATAATCAAAACCCCAGCAAAAGCGAACCCATAAAGAAATATATTATAGAGTAATTTCAATACGCTCTTTTTGTCCTTAAAATCTATATTTAGCTTTTTCATTTATTATTAATTTTTTAAACGGCGTGCAAAGGTAATAAAAAATACCACCCCTAAACCAAGTATAGTATTTTTTATTATTTTACCATTAATATCTTCCTTAAGAGCATATAAGAACCTATTGGAATTTCACCCATTAATCAAAACAAAAATATAGCCATATTTTAAAATATCATC
>JALNVJ010000091.1 GCA_023227645.1 Bacteroidales bacterium
CTCCGTCATTCGTAAATAATAATAATCCAGTTGTATTTCTATCTAAACGACCTACAGGATAAAGTCTTTCTTTACAAGCCTTACTGATTAAACTAAGAACTGTTTTTCTATCTTGAGGGTCATCAAGGGTTGTAATATATCCTTTTGGTTTATTCAGTAGAAGGTATTTCTTTCTTTCATTAACTAGTCTCTCTCCACCGTAAACAACAGCATCTTCAATAGAAACTTTAAAACCCATTTCAGTAACAACCAGACCATTAACAGAAACAGTACCTGCCTTTATTAACTCATCTGCTTCCCTCCTAGAACAAATTCCTGAATTAGAAATGTATTTATTCAGACGAATTAATCCATCCTTTCCTAAATGAACCTCAACCTTTCCTCGTGATTCACTAGACATTTGGAAAAAATCATCCTCTCTTTTTACGCGTGGACGACTGCTAGTTCTATCAAAATCTCTTCTTGGTCGATCATCTCTTCTTGAACTATCATAATCTCTTCTTGGACGGTCTTCTCTTGATGGACTAAAGTCTCTTCTTGGACGATCTTCTCCTCCTCTTTTATCAATACTTATCTTAGGTCTATCGCCACTATCAAAATTTCTTCTTGGACGTTCTTCTCTTGATTCATTAAAATCTCTTCCTGAACGATCATTTCCTCTTGAGCTATCATAATCTCTCCTTGGACGATCTTCTCTTGATGGACTAAAGTCTCTTCTTGGACGGTCATTTCCTCTTGAGCTATCATAATCTCTTCTTGGACGATCTTCTCTTGATGGGCTAAAGTCTCTTCTTGGACGATCATCTCTTCTTGAATCATTAGAATCTCTTCTTGGACGATCATTCCCTCTTGAATTATCGTAATCCCTTCTTGGACGGTCGTCTCTTGATTGGCCAAAGTCTCTTTTTGGTCTTTCATTATTAAAACCCCTATGTGAGTTTTCATCTCTTGCCTCTCTATCTACTCGAGGTCTTCTTGAACGTGATTCATCTCCATGCTTGTTATCTCTACTTGATGAACCTTCTCTCTTTTTAAATGGGGAACCACCTCTCTCAGGCTTATTCTCTCCATAACTGCGCTTGTTTCTTTCCATTTATCTTATAAAATAATCGACAAAATTACAATAAATAATCTATTTATGTAGAATTAAGGTCTAAAAAATAGAGCTTCCTCTTCTTTTGATCTCTTTAATCTTTGGTTTTAAGTATTATGAAATTAACCCTTGGATTGGATTATAGGATTAATGTTTATTTTGAAATGTGGTCTTAATCTTTTCTTTATCTAATTCTTATTTTTTGACCTGCTTTGATTCTGGAACCTTTAATATTATTTAGCTTAGCTAGTTTGCGTACTGTTGTTCCATTTCTTTTTGCTATTGAACTAAGGGTTTCACCTTTTCTAACCTTGGTGTATTGACCTCCTTTTGTTGCCTTAGTTTTGTTATTTGCTAACTTAACATTGGAGTTTCTACTAGAATGATGACGGAAATTATCTTTGGTTAGTTCTAGTGTATTGTCTTTTAGTGCGTAGGTTGAGAAGTCAATTACATCCTCAGGATTAATTGCTGCTCCTTGGTAACGGATTTCAAGGTGTAGGTGAGGTCCGGTTGAGCGTCCGGTACTTCCTCCTAATCCTAATACTTCCCCTGCTTTTATCTCATCACCTTCAGCAACATTTATTTTTGAAAGATGAGCATAATAGGTTTCTAATTTATTATCATGTTGTATGATTACTAAGTTTCCATAGGCTCCAGCTCTTTTAGCTACTCTTACTATACCGTCGAACATAGATCTGATTGGTTCCCCAAGTCTTAATCCTAA
This sequence comes from Bacteroidales bacterium, assembly GCA_023227645.1. Classification (GTDB taxonomy): domain Bacteria; phylum Bacteroidota; class Bacteroidia; order Bacteroidales; family P3; genus UBA10566. Next base: position 1,821 of record JALNVJ010000091.1, read on the forward strand.
ATCAATTCCATAATGGTAACGTCTCCTTCTTGGACCAAATCGAGATGTTATTCTTACCCCATCGGAAGGGAAGGAAAAGTATTTCTTAGCTTTATTATCTACCAGAGGAACCTCAATTGCATCTGTAAGATTTGAAAAGTCTGTCTTCTTGCTATGTATAGATGTGGAATGCGGAGCGCTTTCTTTAAGTATATCATCCTCGTCTTCTGCTGCTGCATCTTCATAGACTAAGCTTGTTCCAACAAACTTCATAAGAGATTTACGAAAACGAACTGTATCCTTTATTATGCCAATCTGATATTCTGAACTTTCTTTATCAACATTTGTTCTGTTCTTCATCATCCCTCTTTCGTGAATACCATCTTCCTTCGGAAGCTGAGCCATTGAAAACAAAGGCAATAGAAAGAATAACATGATTGTTAGATACAGTCTGGTTGAATTGTGCATAATAAAATGATATTGATTATATATATATGTAATGTGCAAAAGTAAAAAAATAAACGTTTGCTCGTATCAAATATTGCAAAAGATTAATTGATTTTAGGGTTTTTTAAGGTTTTAGGCTTGGTGTTCTTCTCTTAAAAGGTCATTAATCTCCTTTACGGGAGTGAAGGTTTGAATAGGTACTTCAACAAATACTGTTATCCAATTGGCCATAGCTCCGTTCCACAGCCCGGGAACCTCCTGTGCCCTTATTAGCTTACCTGCTTTTGACTTATTGGAAATAAAACCTGCCTCCTTATCAATATAGTTTCTTAGATCAAAATTCTCGCCTTTATAATTCTTAACTCCACAAACTAAGTCCACTGGATTAAAGTATTTGGAAGATGAAAATAGAGCTTTCTGATTATCATCCAAACGATTTATCTGCGAACTCTCCACTATTTGCAAGCTTCTTACCCCATCTTTGATAACCCAAAAAGGACCTCCTCCTGGCTCTTGGGCGTTCTTAACAATGCCACAAACCCTAATTGGACGATTGAGTTTAGTTGATAATAGCTTGATTATATCCTCTTCTTGCTTCTCTGTTTCGGAGAGACTAATACCTAATTTATTGGTTAGAGCGATAATATCTACTATATCTTGGGATGATAAACTGCCATTTTCCAATTTCCTTAATGCCGAAAAAACCTCATCTTGGGTCTTAAGTAATATGCCCGCAATTAGGTTCTTATACTTATAGGTATAGGATTTGAGCTTATCATGAGCCACATTATCTATATTCTTAATAAAGATAATATCACCCTGAATCTCGTTAAGGTTCTCTATAAGTGCTCCATGTCCACCTGGTCGAAAGACCAAATTACCGTCCTTATCGTAGCAAAGGGTATTGTCAAGATTAACTGCTATGGTATCGGTTTCTTTCTTTTGTAATGAAAAGTCTATATTATAAATAACCGAAAATTGCTCCTGGTAATATGGTTTTATTTGATTTACAAGTTTAATAACTTCGTCTTTATGTTCTGGAGATATGGTAAAATGTATATTGACTCTTCCATTATCTTGCTTAGCATAGTGGGCTGCCTCAACAAAATGCTCCTCTATTGCATAGCGAAACTTCCTTTTTTCACTCGGATAACTATGAAATGCAATTAAAGCCTTAGGAAGACTGCCATAGTTAAGCCCAATTTCGGTTAGGATATAATTAACAATTGTGGTATAGTTACCGCCAATCATATGGTCTTCTAAGCTAATTCCACTTTTATTAATAATTGATTCTAATTCGTTGAAAAAGGCGAAACTCTCTAAATTATCCAGCGTTTTATGAGCACTAGGGAACTTCTTCATATCGTATGGAAGCCCCATATAGAGACCCGAAAACTCAATTAAATCCTTAAACATCCTTGTTGCTGCCCCCGATGCAGGAACGAATTTAAGTATCGAATGCTTAGATTTATTATCCTGATAATAACGAATTGCCTCTTGTGTTTCTTTCTCACTCAAGTCCAAGACCCCGTCATTCTTACTAACATTCCTATCTAATTGGATAAAGGGAAAGCCTTTAATAAAGTTTATTATCTGGTCATTAACCTTATCTAAGCTTAGTCCATAGTCTTGGATTTGCTTAATATCGCTTGGGGTAAACTCAATCATTATTATCTAAAATCTTAGTTATAAAATATATTATTCAACAGTTACCGACTTGGCTAAGTTACGTGGTTGATCAACATCTCTTCCTTTTATCCTTGCAATATAGTAGGATAGGAATTGTAGAGGGATAACTGTAAGAAGTGGAGTTAGGCATTCTTCAGTATCTGGAATCTCGATACAAAAATCTGCCATCTTCTTAATATCAACATCACCCTTGGTAACTATTGCAATTATCTTGCCCTTTCTAGCCTTAATTTCTTGAACATTACTTACAACCTTATCATATATCTTAAGCTTAGGAGAGACAACAACAATAGGCATTTCCTCATCAATCAAGGCAATAGGACCATGTTTCATCTCTGCTGCAGGGTAACCCTCGGCATGTATATACGAGATTTCCTTTAACTTAAGAGCTCCCTCTAGGGCAACCGGATAGTTGTATCCCCTACCCAAATACATAAAGTTCCTTGCATAAGTAAATACAGATGATATCCTCTCAATCTCGGAAGCAAGCATAAAAGTCTCCTCTATCTTGGTGGTAATATTTGATAATTCACCAACTATTTGCTTGTATCTTGATTCACAAAGTGTGCCTAATTCCCTACCAATTGAAACTGCCATCATAATAAGAACAGTAACTTGGGTGGTAAAAGCCTTGGTTGAAGCAACTCCAATTTCTGGACCAGCATGGGTATAAGTCCCGCTGTCGGTTCCTCTAGCTATCGAACTACCTACCACATTACATATACCATAGATAAACGCACCCTGACTTTTGGCAAGGTCCATAGCAGCTAAGGTGTCGGCAGTCTCTCCAGATTGAGATATTGGAATAAGGATATCACCCTTATTAATCACCGGATCTCTATATCTAAACTCCGATGCAACCTCAATATCAACAGGTATCCTACAAAACTCTTCGAACAAATACTTGCCAATTAAGCCCGCATGCCATGAAGTACCACAAGCAGTTATAATAATCCTTTTGGCGTCTCGGAACTTATCAATATGGTTTATAATGCCACTAAGCTTTATTTCCTTTAGCTCCATATTCAAGCGTCCATTCATACACATAGCCAAGCTCCTTGATTGTTCAAAGATTTCCTTTAGCATAAAATGAGGATATCCAGCCTTTTCAATATCACAAAGCTCAAGCTTAATAGTAATTATATCATGATGAACAGCCTCATCATTTAGGTTGTTAACTTCAATTTTCTTACCTCTTTCTAACTTAACAACCTCCTCATCATTAAGATATACAACATCGGAAGTATATTCTATAATAGGCGTTGCGTCAGAACCAAGAAAGAACTCTCCCTCTCCAATACCAATAATAAGAGGACTTCCCTTTCTTGCAGCAATAATACAGTTGGGATTATTCTTCTCTATAACCCCAATAGCATAAGCACCTATAACAAACTTAAGAGTCCTTTTCACAGCATCAAACAAAGATAAATCATATCTAGATTTTATATATTCGATAGCTTGAACCAAAACTTCAGTATCGGTATCACTCTTAAAAGTATATCCTTCTCTTATTAATAGCTTCTTAATAGAGAGGTAATTTTCTATAATACCATTGTGAATAAGGGCAATACTCTCTGATTGTGAATAGTGAGGATGTGCATTTTTATCATTAGGCTCTCCATGAGTTGCCCATCGTGTATGTGCAATTCCAATAGTCCCAGTCGTATCTTTATGATTGCAATAAGCCTCAAGACTCTTAACCTTACCCTTAGTTTTATACACATTAAGCTCCCCTTTATTATTCAAAAGAGCAACACCCGCACTATCATAACCCCTATATTCAAGCCTTTTCAAACCCTTAATTAGTATAGGGAAAGCTTCTTTAGAGCCAATATAACCAACAATACCACACATATTTATTCTATTTTTTAATTATCAATATCAAAGACCTTGCAAAAATAATCATTTTTATTAACTAAACCATCTTTTGGATAAAAAACTCAAGAAATAATAAACAAATACAGGAAAAAAGAAAATTTATATAAACCAAAACGCCGACTTATATAAAATAAATCGGCGTTTTAGGATTCAAAAAACTAAAGATTTACTGAATTCCCTTAATATCTTTAGATTTGTCAAGCACCACATCAACAGTCTTCATCTTCTTTCTTAGCATATTTGAAAAGAGGAATCTAAGAGTTGGAGAAGAGATAGTACTTGCATCAACTTCTTCCAAAGTATCCATAGCTTTGGCACTAAAAACAGGGTAAATTATTCCATAATCACCCAACTCAACCGGATTTCCCTCCATCAACTCTTCAGTAACCTCCTCCAAAGACTGCATAAAAGAAGCATAAACATCGGCTTTTGTGAGAGAAGAATGGGATTGTACCCTATCGGCAATCTGGTCAAAACTAATTGTTTCCTTCTTAACTGGCCTTGCCAAAAACTTGATTCCAGGGTTAAGACCCACACTAATCATTCGCTCAACTGCAACATACTTGATTGACATAACTTTTAATTTTTAAGGTTAATAATAAATGTTATAATATATAAATCCAAACGCTATATATCTAAAAAATATTATATAGGAGGAGAAAAACTTTATAATATTTTCAAAAAAAAACCTGTATTAAAACAAAAATCCCCTTTTCCAAAAGCCCTAAAACCAAGCCCTAAAAAAAC
>JALNVJ010000092.1 GCA_023227645.1 Bacteroidales bacterium
GTGGATGCTTCAACAATCAAAACGGTTCGTTGTAGGTTTTATCCTAGTCCTGATTTCAAACGTAGCTTGGCTAAGACTTCTTTGGCGGAGGCTAACTTAGATGTGAAGGGTTTGCAATAAGCGTTAGCGCAAACTAAGTGTTTTAGGGTTGTCTTTTGGCAACCCTTTTTTTGTGTATTGGGATTTATGATAATTATTAGAATCAGACAATCATATAAATCCAATTAATCTGTGCCAATCTGTAGAGAAAAAAACTTAAAAACTATTGTCGTTTCAAAAGTTTTCTGTACTTTTGCAAACTCATTTAAAAAATGAATTGATGTATGGAAATTAAAGATAGAATTATTGAAGAAACTAGTAGGTTATTGGTGGTCAAAAGTTGCAGGTTAATTACAATGGATGAGATTGCTAATAATTTAGGTATATCGAAAAGAACTATCTATGAGCAGTTTACTGACAAAAGTAGTTTACTTGAGGAATGTTTTAATTATCATTTCGATATGGCTATTAAGGAGGTAAGTGATATTGCTAAGGAGTCGGACAATTCTCTTATCTCTGTTATGAGGGTTTTGAAATTGGCTAGTGAGTCAATTCAGGCGGTTAAATACGAACATATTGAAGATCTTAAGAAGTTTTATCCTAAAATTTACCAAAAAACTTTCGAACAGCATATAGCGTTTCAGAAGATTTTAAGAAACAAATTACTGCAAGAAGCGTTAGATGAAGGTTTGATTCTTGAGGATACAAGTTTGGATTTGCTAAATAGTCTTATCCATCTTAATCTTTTTTATTGTTCAAGGAACGAGTTTATTAATGAAAATTCTAATCATAGTTCTTCTGAGATTGTTGCTATGAATATTTTTATTATTCTAAGAGGAGTTTCTACTTATAAGGGAATTGAAATTATTGATAATTATAAGAATATATTGTTTAAAAATAATATTTAAATACAAAGATGAAAAGAAAATTATGGAAATTAGCTTTTATAGGGCTTTTGTTGGCTAATCTTAATGTTTTTGCACAAGAAACCTCGAGTGTTTTGGACTTGGACTTGGAAACGGCATTGAGGATTGCTCACGACAATAACCCTACTATTATGATTGCGAATATTGAGATCCAAAGGGTTGACTATTCTCGCAAGGAGGCTATTGGTGCTTTATTGCCTAGCCTTAATGTTGGTGGTCAATATACCGACAATGTTATGAAACAGGTTATGTTTATGCCTGAGAGTTTTGCTGCTCTTATGGGTGGGCAGAGATATATGGAAATGGGCTATAAGAATTCGTTTGTTGGTAGTGTTAGCTCTCAACTGCCTATTGTCAATTTTACTCTTTGGCAAATGATTAAGAATAAGCAAAATGATATGGATATGATTCTTGAGAAGGCTCGTTCTTCTAAGATTGAGATGACTAAACAGGTTAAGGATGCTTACTATACTGTTTTGCTTTCTAAGAGTAGTTTGAAGGTATTAGAACAGAGTTATTCTAATGCTTTAGAGACTCTTAAAAATATTGAGAATTCTTATAAGCAAGGTGTTGTTTCGGAATATGATTATATTAGGGCTCAGGTTAATGTTAATAATATTAATCCTGCTCTTATTAATGCTAAGAATGGGGTTGAGCTTTCAACTATGAATTTGATTATGATTCTTTCCATTGATGCCGAACAAAAAATTAGGATTAGTCAAGACTTGGAAGACTTTAATGATAATATTAATATTCTATCGAAAGTTGATAATTCAACCGTTCTTGCTCAAAACTCCGACCTAAGGCTATTGGACTATAATATTATTGGTTTAAGAAATCAATTGAGGGTTATTAATACCCAACATCTTCCTATGCTTTCGGCAACGGGTAGTTATATGTATCAAACGCAGGCCGAAAACTTTAAATTTAAGGACTATACTTGGATAGGTTCTGCCTCTGTTGGTTTGCAACTAAGTGTTCCTATTTTTGCAGGGATGACTAAGGTTAATCAGGCAAAACAAGTTAAGCTAGCTATTCAGGGATTGGAGATTCAAAGAGAATATGCTAAGGATGGTATCAACTTACAAGTTAAGTCGCAACTAAACACCATGAAGGCTGCAAAGGAACAATTGATTGTTAATAAGGATGCTATTAATCAGGCTAAGAGGGGTTATGAAATTGCTAAGGTACGTTATCAAGTTGGTTCTGGTACAATTTTAGAACTTAATGATTCCGAGCTATCACTTACCCAATCACAACTTAATTACCAACAATCACTTTATAATTTCTTATCAGCTCAAGCGAATTTGGAAAAAGTAATGGGAAGTGAAAAGTAATAGAGGTAAGAAGTAAGAAGTAAAAAGTAAAAAGTAAAAGATAAAAAGTAAGGTATAAAATATAAATAGTTTAAATATAATGAAAAAGATAGTTTATTTATTGGTTATGGTTGCAGTTATTATGACTGGCTGTACAAAGAAAGATAGCAAGACGGATATTAAGAAAGACGAGGCTATTACGGTAAAGGTTGAGAAGGTTTCCAAAGAGGAGATTGACCAAATATATGAGTTTGCAACAACAGTTGATGCTGGTATTAAGAATTTTATTACCTCTGCTGGTGGAACAAGGATTGAAAAAATATGGGTTGAGGTTGGACAAAAAGTGGGTCAAGGACAAAAGCTAGTTACTATGGAAAACACTAATTTAGCAACATCTAAGGCTCAATTGGATAATATGAAGGTTGAGGTTAGTAGGATGGAAGCTTTATTTGTGAGTGGTGGAATTTCAAAACAACAACTCGACCAACTAAAAACGCAATACGATGTTGCTAAGAGAAATATTGATAATTTAGAAAGAAATATCACCCTAACCTCCCCTATCTCAGGTGTTATCACTATGAGGAATTTTGATAATGGAGATGTTTCAGGAGCTCAACCAATATTACAAGTTATGCAGATTACTCCTGTAAAGCTTAAATTCAATATCAATGAATCTTTCTATAGTAAGGTAAAACTTGGCATGAAGGTTAAGGCAAGTGTTGAGGTTTTTGAAGGTGAAGAATTTGGTGGCCATATTTCATTAATTGCACCTACCATTGATCCTCTAACAAGAACTTTTATGGTTGAGGCTAAATTTACTAATGCCAACCAAAAGCTACGCCCTGGCATGTTTGGTAGGGTTGAATTAAACTTAGGTAAGGCAATGAAGGTTATTATTCCTGATAGAGCAATTATCAAACAATCTGGTACTAATAATAAATATGTATTTATTGAGAAAGATGGTGTTGTGGAATATCGTCAAGTGGAGCTTGGTAGACGTATGGGAGATAAATACGAATTATTGAGTGGTGTAAATGATGGTGAAAATGTTGTAATTACAGGACATTCACGTTTGCTGGATGGCAAAAATGTTGTTGTTGTTAAATAATTTAGAGATATAATTAAATATGAAAATATACGAATCATCCGTAAGGAAACCTGTTGCAACGGCAATTATATTTGTTGCCATTGTTGTATTGGGATTGTTTTCTCTTAATAAGTTAAGCATTGATATGTTGCCTGAAATCGAAATGAATCAAGCAATAGTAATAGTAACCTATCCTGGGGCTTCGGCTGAGGATGTGGAAAACAATGTTTCTAAAACATTAGAAAGCACGTTAAGTACAGTTAGTGATTTAAAGAAAATCAAATCTACTTCAAAGGAAAACACGGCAGTTATTACTGTTGAATTTAATTGGGGAACAGATATAGACGCAGCAGTAAATGATATGCGTGATAAGATCGAGATGGTAAAGAGCTTTTTACCTGATGGTTGTTCCAATCCAATTATTATGAAGCTAAGCACCGATATGATGCCAGTTGCTATCTATTCTGCTACTTCAGAGGAAAGCTCAGAGGCTTTGTATAAGATATTGGAGGATGGGGTGGCAAACCCTCTAAACCGTATTTCTGGGGTTGGATCGGTTTCAATTTCAGGTGCTCCTCAAAGAGAAATTAGTATTAATGTTGACCCTCAAAAACTAGAGGCATACCACCTGACAATTGAACAAATTGGTGCTGCAATTGCTAAAGAAAATATCAACACACCAGGAGGTTCAATCGATATTGGCTCCGAAACCTATTCCCTACGTATTGAAGGGGAAATGAAGGAGAGTAGTTTATTAAATGATATTGTTGTTTCAAACTATGGAGGCAAAACAGTATTTATTAAAGATATTGCTATTGTTCGTGACTCTGTTCAAGAAAAGGCTCAAGAGAGTTTTGTAAATGGAAGAAAGGGCGCAACTCTTGTTATTCAAAAACAAACAGGGGCTAACTCTGTGGATGTTGTGACTAAGATTAGGGAAGAACTACCAAAAATAACTAAGAACCTACCAAAGGATATAAAATTTGAAGAAGTAATGAACACTACTGATAATATTGAAAACTCAATAAGATCGTTGGTTACTACAGTTCTTTTGGCATTCTTATTTGTGGTAATTGTGGTAATGTTTTTCTTAGGACAGTGGAGAGCTTCTTTAATTATTATGCTAACCATCCCTATTGCTCTTATCTCGTCATTTATTTACTTATTACTTACAGGAAATACACTTAATATAATTTCCCTCTCTGCCCTATCCATTGCTATTGGTATGGTTGTGGATGATGCTATTGTGGTGCTTGAGAATATAACAACTCATATTGAAAAAGGATCAAGACCGAGAGAGGCAGCAATTTATGGAACCAATGAGGTTGGAGTTGCTGTTGTGGCAACCACACTTACAATTTTAGCAGTATTCCTACCTTTTACAATGATGGGAGGAATGGCAGGTATTATGTTCTCTCAATTGGGATGGATTGTTAGTATTGTAATGGTTGTTTCAACAATTTCTGCCCTAACCCTAACCCCAATGCTAAGCTCTCTATTACTAAAAAAAGAAGAAAAGAACTCTAAAAGTCGTTTCAAAAAAATATATGCACCAATTAAAAGAGGTCTTGATAAATTAGATAATTCATACTCTAAAGCTCTAACTTGGGTAGTTAGGCATAAGACTGTTACTATTATTCTTGGAGTTCTAATATTTGCAGGGTCAATATCCTTGGCATTGGGAATTGGAACTGAATTTATTCCTGCCTCAGATAATGGACAAATCTCTGGAGATTTCCAACTACCTATTGGTGCCAATTCTGAACGTGCAAAGGTTATTGCTAAGAAATTTGAAGCCTCAATAAAAAAACAATATCCCGAAATTAACACCATATCTTATACAGTTGGTATTCCGGCTGAGGATGATAATAACACGTGGGCTCAAATGCAAACCTCCGGCTCTAACTACGTTGCTTTTAGAATAAAACTAAATAGTTTGAGTAAAAGAAAAAGAGATATTTTTGAAATATCAGAAGGAATACGTGCTGAACTTGCATCTTATCCTGAGCTTTATAAGTATAAGGTTGAAGCCGGTGGTGGCGGTGGCGGAATGACCTCTGGTTCTAATGTTGCTATTGAAGTTTTGGGTTATGATTTCGAGGAAACTGAAAAAATTGCTAAAAATATCAAAGGAAAAATGGAAAAGACTAAGGGGTTTAGAGATGTTACCATTAGTCGAGAGGATTATATCCCTCAATATCAAGTTGAATTTGATAGAGAAAAACTTGCTCTCAATGGACTTGATGTTGCAACAGCCTCTGCATTTATTAGAAATAGGATGAATGGTATGACCGCTTCACTTTTTAGAGAGGATGGCGAAGAATACAAAATTAAGGTTCGTTATAATAAGGAAAATAGAGAATCTATTGAGGATATTGAAAATATATCAATAGTGAATCAAACAGGGAAATCAATTAGATTATCTGAGATTGCAAGGGTTGTTGAAAGATTTGCACCACCTTCAATTGAACGTCAAGACCGTGAACGTATAATTACAGTTGGCGCAACACTATATGGGGAAACTCTAGATATTGCTACAGCTAGTATCCAAGCCGAAATTGATAAAATGGAAATACCATCAAATGTGGGAATTCAAATTGGAGGAACAATTGAAGAGCAAAAAGAATCATTCGCCGATATGGGACTACTCTCATTGCTAATTATAATGTTGGTTTATTTTGTTATGGCTGCTCAGTTTGAATCTCTTCGCTATCCATTTATTATTATGTTCTCAATACCATTTGCATTGACAGGGGTTTTAATATCTCTCTTTATTACAGGAGGAACTATTAATTTGATGAGTGCTATTGGGAGTATAATGTTGATTGGTATTGTTGTTAAAAACGGTATTGTACTTGTTGACTACATTAACCTTAACCGAGAAAGAGGAATGAATATTAGCTCTGCCGTAATTAATGGTGGTAAATCTCGTCTTCGTCCTGTTCTTATGACAACTGCTACAACTGTTTTGGGGATGATTCCTATGGCAATTGGACTAGGTGAGGGCTCTGAGATGTGGCAACCAATGGGTGTTGTTATTGTTGGGGGACTAACGGTTTCTACCCTTGTAACCCTTATTTTTATTCCTGCACTATATGCGGTATTTGCGTCAAGAGAAGTGAAAACCTACCGCAATAAACATAGAATTAAATTAA
>JALNVJ010000093.1 GCA_023227645.1 Bacteroidales bacterium
ACAGAAAAAACATTTCTAGACCTTCAGGAAAAACAAATTAAATCAAGTTTTGTTACTCTTCATGTTGGCGCTGGCACTTTCAAACCTGTTAGCACAGAATCAATTGCAGAACATACTATGCACACTGAAAAAATTACTATAACAAAACAAGTTATAAGGAATTTAATAGAACATATTGACAAAAAAATTACTTGTATTGGCACAACATCAGTTAGAACAATTGAAAGTTTATATTGGCATGGAGTTAAATTAATTGAAAATAAAGATGCTGACTTAGAAATTAATATTGAACAATGGGAGCCATACCAAAAAGTAATTGAAATTAGTCCGAAGCTAGCTTTAGAAGCAATTATAGAAAAAATGGGTAAGGAAGATATAATATGTGGACAAACTCAAATAATTATTGCTCCTTCATATCAATATAGAATAGTATCGGCAATGATAACCAATTTTCACCAACCTAAAAGTACATTATTATTATTAGTGTCGGCAATGATAGGTGAAAAATGGAAAGATTGTTATAAATTTGCCTTAGAAAATGATTTTAGATTTTTGTCATTTGGTGATGCATGTTATTTTGAGCCAAAAACTATAAAAGAATAATAAATATGAAATACAACAGAATATTATTGAAACTTAGTGGAGAATCTCTTATGGGAGAACAAGAATACGGAATATCTCCATTAATGCTTTCTCAATATGCAAGAGAAATTAAAGAAATCAAAGAAAAAGGATGTGAAATTGCTATTGTTATTGGAGGAGGAAATATATTTAGAGGTCTTCAAGGAGTAGCACAAGGAACTGATAGGGTTCAAGGCGATTATATGGGAATGCTTGCAACAATTATTAACTCAATGGCTTTGCAAGGAGAATTAGAAAAACAAGGTGTAAAGACAGAATTACTTTCAGGTCTTGCAATTGAACCTATTTGTAAAGCACATTCTCGCCATCGTTCAATTGAAGCTTTGGAAGAGGGAAAAGTTGTTATTATTGGAGGAGGAACAGGAAATCCTTATTTTACTACCGACACAGCCTCGTCTCTTAGAGCAATTGAAATTAAGGCAGATATTATACTTAAAGGCACAAGGGTTGACGGAGTTTATACTGCAGATCCTGAAAAAGATAAAAAGGCAACTAAGTATTCTGAATTAAGTTTTCAAGAAGCTCTAACAAAACAATTGAAGATTATGGACCTAACGGCTTTTGCTCTTTGTCAAGAAAACAATCTTCCTATTTATGTTTTCGATATGAACAAAGAAGGCAATCTAAAAAAGGTAGTTATTGGAGAACATATTGGAACAATAATTAAATAGGAATTGGATATACTTGTGTGTTAGAGTTTTTTTCCTTACTTTTGCGAACTTAAATATTAAAACAAATAAATATTAAATAGAAACAAAATGAACAAATTCAGAAAATCACTATCAATGATGCTTGCTGTTGTAATTGCAGGGTCATCGATTTCGAGTTTTGCTTGCACGAGTTTCCTTGTTACAAAAGGTGCATCAAAAGACGGTTCAACAATGATTACTTATGCAGCAGATTCACATACATTATATGGTGAATTATATTATAGAGCTGCCGCAACATATCCAGAAGGAACAATGATGCAAGTTATTGATTGGGATTCAGGGAGAAAACTTATAAAAATCCCTCAAGTTGCTCAATCTTACACAACAGTTGGAAATTCAAACCAGTGGGGTTTATCCATTACAGAAACAACCTATGGTGGTCGTGCCGAACTAGAGGATTCAACAGGAGGAATTGACTATGGTACATTAATTTATTTAACCCTACAAAGAGCCAAAAATGCTCGTGAGGCAATAAAACAAATTGCAGAATTAGTTGATACTTATGGTTATTTCTCAGCAGGAGAGTCTTTCTCAATAGCCGATGCTGATGAAGTTTGGATCTTAGAAATTATAGGAAAAGGATATCCTGTACTTGATAAAAAAGGAAAAGTTCATAAGGATTGGAAACAAGGAGCAGTTTGGGTAGCAATGAAAGTTCCAGATGGATATATTTCAGGACACGCAAACCATGCTCGTATAACAACCTTCCCTCAAGAAGTAAAGAAAAGCTATAAATCAATCTCCTCAAAAAATTTAAAAGAAATATTCCGCCCAGAAGTAGAGGTTGTTTATTCTCATGATGTAATAAACTTCGCAAGATTAAAAGGATATTATGATGGAGTTGATAAAGATTTTTCATTTAGCGACACATACGCACCAATAACTTTTAGTGCTGCAAGAGGATGCGAGGCTAGAGTTTATGCTGGTTTCCTTCGTTGCAATAAATCAATGATTAAATATGAAGACTACGCAATGGGACATAACCTAAAAAACCGTATGCCATTATGGATTAAACCAGAAAATAAACTATCAGTTAGAGATGTTATGGAATTAATGCGTGATCATTATGAAGGAACACCAATGGATATGACAAAAGATCTTGGAGCAGGTCCTCATAGTTGTCCTTATCGTTGGAGACCAATGGGATTTGAAGTTAATGGAGTTAATTATATTAATGAAAGAGCAACTTCAACCCAACAAACCGGATTTGCTTTAGTTGCACAATCAAGATCTTGGATGCCTGAAGGAGCAAAAGGAATTCTTTGGTTTGGAGTTGATGATACATATTCAACAGTTTTTGTCCCTATGTACACCAACATAACAAGAGCTCCTGAAAACTACCGTGAAGGAAATGGAAATATGGTTACATATTCTGAAACATCTGCTTTCTGGTTATTTAATCAAGTTACAAACTTTGCTTACCTAAGATATTCTGATATTATTGTTGATATTAGAAAAGTACAAAATGAATTAGAAGAAGGCTTTATAAAAGAAGTTGAAGAATTTGATAATAAATTAAAATCAACTTCTCCTGATCAAATGAGAAGCGATATAACTAGATTCTCAATTGCAAAGTCTGACCAAACATTTAAGACATGGAAGAAACTAAGCCAATATCTATTAGTTAAATATATTGATGGTAATATTAAAAAAGAAAAGGATGGAAAATTCATGGAAAGCCCATATCGTCAAGGACAAAATGTCTTTCCTGAACAAAAACCTTATCCAACAAAATGGTTAGAGATGATTATTAAAGACCATGGAGATATTATCAAAGTACCTGCAGGAACACCAAAAGGACATTAATAAATAAGTAGAAAATACATAAAAAAAGGGACAAAGGTTAAATACTTTTGTCCTTTTTCTTTCGTTATCAAAAAGAATGAAAAAAGGGAAAAGACCTATAGGTGTTACATTATTATTGCTATATATATTCTTCTTTGCGAGTGCAAATTTGCATCCTCATGTTCATATAGTTGACGGAATAACAATAGTACACTCTCATTTTTCCAAAGATACACCTCCTTTTTCCTCCACAAAAACAACACATACACACAACTCAAAGGAAATAAACCTCATTCATAACTTCAATAACACATTATTTTTCATTATTTTTCTTGCTACAAGCTTAGGCATAATATTGTTTAAACCAATAAAAATTGAAGTAGAAAGACAAATATTAATCCCTCTAAAAGTCTATCTTTACAACTCCTGCTTAAGGGGTCCCCCAGTTTGTTAGTTCATATATAATAAGGTTTATAGAAGAAACCTAACCTAAAGAATCCTAATATAAAATATCAAGGATTTAGATATATTTATGTTCAAATTAACAAATTTAGATAAAAAAATCAATGAAAAGAATAATATTATTTGCTGTAATATTTGTGAATATTATAGCTTATGCTGCTCCAACCGTGAAAAACAACGATCAAGCAAGCATAGAAGGGCATGTCTTTGATGCTAGAACAAAAGAGCCAATAGCTTATGCATCTATTGGAATTAAAGGAACTTCAATCGGAACTGTTACAGATAGGGATGGTAATTTTGTTTTAAGGAGCCTTCATCCTGGCAACTACACCCTAGTTATAACTTATGTTGGATATGAGAAACAGGAAAAAGAAATAAGAGTTTTCAGAAATAGAGCTGTTCACGCGCATATTGAGCTTAAAGAAACAACAGTTATGATGGATGAGGTTGTTATTTCGGCAAGCAGAGTTGAAACCAACAGGAAGGAAGCACCCGTAATTGTTAATGTTATGTCCGAAAAAACATTCCAAGAATCCAATGCCCAAGACCTTTCTCAAGCTCTCCCTTTCCAATCAGGAGTTAGGGTTGAGTATAACTGTCAAAACTGTGGGTTTCCTCAAGTGAGGATTAATGGACTTGAAGGTCATTACGCACAAATATTAATTGACTCAAAATCAATTATGTCTTCACTTGGTGGGGTTTATGGTTTAGAACAAATGCCAGTAAATATGGTTGAAAGAGTTGAAGTGGTAAAAGGAGCTGGATCTGCACTCTATGGCTCAAATGCAATTGCAGGAATAATTAATATCATTACCAAAGAACCCCTTACCCCTTCCTACTCAATAGGAACAGATATTCAAGCAATTGGACTTAAATCCTATGCTCAAAACTTTAATGCAAATGCAGTTGTTATTGGGAAACACAATAAATCAGGGGCCTCGTTTTATCAAACATTTAGAAAGAAAAACCCTTATGATCAAGATGGAGATGGATTTTCTGAAATAGGTAAACTTGACGCATTTTCTTTTGGAACAAGATCTTTTTATAAACTATCCAACACTCAAAAGATAAGTTTAGAATACCACACAATGCAAGAAGCACGTCGAGGAGGAAATGCTTTTGACAAACCACCACACGAATCAGATATCACTGAGATGACAGAACATAAGATCCATTCAGGAGGACTAACCTACGATTATATTGGCCTTGAAGGAAACAGCAAATACTCCATTTACACCTCAACACAATATATTGATAGGGAATCCTATTTTGGAGCCAATCATGACCTTAATGCTTACGGCAAAAGTAACGACCTAACATTTCTATTAGGAACACAAGGTTATAATAAAATAGAAAAACTTATTTTCCTCCCAGCAAACATAGTGTATGGATTAGAATATAATAGCAATAGTTTGGAAGATAATATTATTGGTTATAATATTAAGACAGAACAATCCACAAATATTTTTGGAGGATTTGCACAATCAGAATGGTCAAGCAAATACTTTAAATTTCTTATTGGAGCTCGTCTGGACAAACATAACCTTATTAACAAACCAATATTTAGTCCACGTCTTAATCTAATGTTCACCCCTAGTTCAAATCATCAAGTCAGAGCTTCTTATGGTTCAGGATATAGAGCTCCACAAGCTTATGATGAAGACCTACATGTAACGCAAGTTGGAGGACAATCACTAAGAACAGTACTTGATCCAAACCTCAGGCCAGAATACTCCCAAAGCCTTAGCCTATCCTCAGACTATTATGTAGAACTAAACAATAACTACCAAGCTAATTTATTAGTTGAAGGTTTTTACACCAGTCTAAAAGACGTTTTTGCATTAAAAGTTATCGACTATGATACTAATACCAACACAATATACCAATTACGTTATAATGCAACAGGAGCAAAAATTGGAGGAGTGAGCCTAACGGCAAAACTTTCCTACCAAGCAAAATACACCCTAACATTAGGTTACACATACCAACAAAGTAGGTATAATGATATTGAAAACTGGTCAAAAGATCCATCCATTGAAGGAACAAAAAAAATGCTTAGGACACCAAACAACTACGCATATGCAACATTAAGCCTAATCCCAGTTAAACCACTGAATATATCCCTATCAGGAACATATACCGGTCAAATGATAGTTCCTCACAATGAAGGATATATTGCTAATGATAAATTAGAAACAACTCCTCAGTTTTTCGATTTGAACTTAGTAGCATCGTACGACTTTAAGCTAAAAGAAGACCTAATATTTCAAATTGGAGGAGGAATAAAAAATATATTTAACTCCTATCAAAAAGACTTTGACAAAGGAATAAATCGTGATGCAGGTTATATATATGGACCAATGCAACCTAGAACAGTTTATATATCCTTGAAGCTATTTAGTAAATAGAGTTATTCCCTCATAATTTAAGACCGTTACAAGGTAAAACTCAACATTAAAGACTAGCAAACAGGTTGTTAAAAGGTAGTATCCCAAAAAGTGTGTAAGAAGGTTCTAATTTAGTAGTCCAAACCTAATCATTTTTCTAAATAATCAAGTTGAAAAATATTTTAACTAAGTTATTTCACATTTAGAAGAAGTTATTTTACCCAAAAAGTCTGACTTTTCACCCTCATAAGTCAGACTTTTTACCCTAAACAAAGAAGTTAAAATCTAAAATAATCAAGTTTAAATCCACAGGTTTAATTTGCAAATACAAAATTAAAAAACTTTTGTGCTTTACACACTTTTTCGGACAGTATCGGTTTGTAGGAAAATAGATTTAATCTAATTGAATTTATATTAAGGAAAAAAAAATTTATATTAAGGAAAAAAACTTTTTTATTAAGGAAAAATCTTTTTTTATTAAGGAAAAAT
>JALNVJ010000094.1 GCA_023227645.1 Bacteroidales bacterium
GATAATTTCTTAGATATGACAAATGATGAGAAAATAAATTTGTTAAATGAGATTTCTAATAATAGAGTAGAAAACTGTCAAATAGAAAAAGTATTAGATGTAGTAGTTAAAAATGATAATTTGTATTCTATGCATATTAAATTTAGTCATTGTGATTCAAAAGAATTACGCGAAACCATTATAATGAATGAATTAATAAATAGATTCCCATTAACAAGAAATAGAACAATACATGTAGAAGAATATTTAGGGAAAATGTATAATGAATATAAGTACGAAATAAAGGTTGAATAAAGTCCTATTGTTGCAGGCAATATACTATTTACACTCAAAAAATGATTGAAGAAATAAATATAGATTAATAGAGAAAAGAAAAACGAGGATTCATTTTATTGATTCCTCGTTTTGTTGTTAGTGTCAATAATAGTTGATATATCTATCTATTCAAATATTATTATCTATTAATTAGAGAAAGAAGATTAGAGCTAAAAACTAATAAAAGAATAACTTGCAAATAATACTAACTTGGTAAATAAAAGTGGTAGGTGAAATATTATGAAATAAAATTGTCTTGTATCAAAATGTTTCTATATTTGCAGTATAAAACATTAGAAATATAATTTATGAATGCTGTAGCTAAATTTGCATTAAAACATAAGTATGCTTATGTTGTTTTAAATGCCGTTCTTTTTGCAATATTGTTTGCTTTACTAGAAAGTATTATACAACCTTTTCCTTTATTTTCTCACGAAGGATTACTTACTCTTATTAATGGTTTAATTGCAGGAATTGGATGTTCTATAATTTTATATCTTTCACTTAGGAAAAAGGCTAAAAATAAAGACGAGAACAAATAGGTTAGATATAATCTTTTATTCTAAAAACAAACTCTATATTTTTGAATACTCAGAATTTGAGTTAATAAAAATTATGGGTAATATATAAAATGAGAGCTTGTCAATTTTTTAGACAAGCTCTCTTCTTTAATATTGAAGAATAAATAGATGCTATTATTCAGAATTATGTATATCTCTCTATATTTTGTTTTGCACAGTTAACTATTATTTAAGTGCGGTTTCTGCTATTCCTTCGCCTTTTAGTTTTAGTTTGTTGAAATAGGTTGGGGTTTCTTTTCCTAAGAGTTTATCAACATATAGTTTTGCTATATATTGGGAGAGCATAAAGCCGTGACCTCTCATTCCTACAAATAGTCCTAATTCGGGATCTACTATATAACGAGGCTCTGTGTAATAGCCTGACCAAACGGCTTGGAAACTTACGTTCTTTAGTTCTGGTATCCAGTTTGAGAATATTTCAGATGCTATTTCTAAGAATTCAATGGATGTTACCTTGAGTTCTTGTGATGCTTCTTGTGGGTCAAACATTGGGGATGCACAGCCTATTATCTGTCCTGTTTCGTGTAGTTGTTGCCCATATATTGAAGAGAAGCCTTTATAGTGTCGGCGGTCAATTACCATATCTAATATATTACCTTCTTTCCCTAACATTGGCAAACGTTTTGTTATAAATGCTTGGTGTTTTACTGGATAAAGTCCTGTTTCTATTCCTATTTGTTTTGCAAATTTATTTGCTTCATGTCCTAAGGCATTAATAAATATATCGGTAATATATTCTATATATTCACCGTCTTTGGTCCTAATAAGTGCATGGAATGTTTTGTCTTCCTTCCTTAGCTCAATAAGTTTTCCCCCTTCAATTATATTTCCTCCCTTTCTCTTGCCTATCAATCGTAGTAGGTCTATGGTTTTTCCAGGTGTTGCCTGCCAGCATTGATTGGTTATTTGGGCTGCAATATAGTCTTTATTATTCTTATTAAAATATGGTGATATTTCTTTTTGGAAGTCCTTAGGTTCTACCATATAGGCATCGGACCACTGCATCGCTTTTTCCAAGCCTATAAAAGAGGCTTCATCGTGGGCAAGGTTTACGTATCTTGTGGAATAATAGTCTATATTGGATAGGTCTTGGAGTTCTATAAATAATTCATGGTTATGCTTTGCAATATCTGCTAGTTCTGGATTGGAAAAGGCAGGACGTCCACCAGCAATATTACGCCATGAGCTACCAAATTCAAAGTTGATAAGTATTGGGTCAAATCCTTCTTCTGCCATATATCTAAATAAGGAACTACCTCCAATTCCTCCTCCTGCAATAAGACTCTTTACCTTAATTTTTTTTGTATTATGTGTAATGAAAATATCTTTTTTATTGTCATTTCTCATTTCACCAAAAGAAAGTTGAAGTGAGAGAGGAGCCCTTGGGGTTGCCTCATCAGTCACTTCAATACCATAGGATCGAAGAATTTGTTTGGCTCTAGGAACGCAACGATTTCCTCTGCAATCTCCCATCCCTAGTCTTGTTGTATGTTTTAACTCATTAATAGAAATCACCTTCCTGTCCCCAATTTGTTCAAGTAAGCGCTCAAGTGAAACATCTTCGCAGTGGCAAACGTAGGTTTTTTCGTCTATCTCTTTAGTAGGTGCCAATTCTAATGGTTTAGGGAACCTTTCAGGTAGGATAAATCCTTTTATTTCTAGTAATGTATTATCGTTAATCTTATTATCGTTATCTTCAATCACTCTTATCCTTGCAACAGAAGTCTTGTTCTCGTTTTTCTTTATTTTTTTAATGATTCCAGGAGCTATTTTTTCTCCATTATTATCAACCAATATAACTTCTGATCCCTCTTTTGCTTCGTATTCAAAAGGAAGATAGACTTCTTTTCTTTTGGTGTTATAGCCAAATATTGCAAGGCCAGGACATTGATTAATGCATTCCATACAGCCTATACATTTATTATAGTCGATTTCTGGAACAACCGATGTGGAACTCTTTGTTATAGCACCAAACTGACAAGCAAATTGGCAAGGGTTACAAGCAAAGCCATACAAGCATTCCAAACGTACAAAACCTCGCTTATCCATCCTCTCTTGGTAAGGAGTATAGGGTTTGTCTAATATATTTATTGGGTGTTGTTGGGAGTCTATATAGTTTTTAGATATTTGCAGGTAATCATCATAATTAACTCTAACATTTAGCATTTGTGCTATTTCGTAAGCACATTGTTTCCCTCTAAGTACTGCAGAGGTTCCTTCGCCTATCCTTGTTGAATCTCCAACTCCATGGCAGTTCTTTCCAAATAAGAGGTTGCCCTTCTTTAAGAGTTGGTTGTCGGGAATAAGTCCAGTGCAAACATTAATAACATCAATGCCTTCAATAATCCTTTCTGTCCCTGCTATAGGTTCAAAATTCCTACACTCTGCTATTATAGCACCACTAATTCCTGAACCATCCTTATTTGGTATTGCTTCCAATAATATGGTGGATGTAAGTATAGGGATGCCAAGTCGCCTAACTCTATTTGCTTGAACAGGGAAGCCACCCTCATAAGGCATAGCTTCAAGAATTGCTTTAATATTTGCTCCAGCTTGCATGGCTTGGTAGGAAGTAAGATAGCCAATATTACCTGCCCCAACTGTAAGTATATTCTTACCAAGGAGGGTTAGCTCTGAATTCATCATCTTTTGAACTACGGCAGCAGAATAAACCCCTGGCAAATCATCGTTCTTAAAAACAGGCATAAAGGGAACTGCACCTGTTGCTATAACTAGGTGTTGGCAGTCAATATAGTAAATCTCTCCACTAACAGTATTCTTTATTCCAATCCTATTACCTTTTAAAATATCCCAGACAGAGGAGTTTAGAAAAATACCGTCATTTGATTCTCCTGCAAGTGTTTGAGCAATGTCGAAGCCTCGCATACCTCCAAATTTCTTTTCCCTTTCAAAGAAGAAGAACTGGTGGGTCTGCATATTAAACTGACCTCCTATCTTATCATTAGAGTCAACAACAATATTATTTATTTCAAAACGATTCAGATCTTCCCTAACCGCAAGTCCAGCAGGTCCAGCACCAATAATAAGAACATCAGTCTTATATATCTTGTTTTCTTTTTGTGGTTCTATAACCTTTTCCGAAATAAAGTCTTTAGGAATTTCCCTAACTTCTTTAACTCCGTCAACTTTGGTAACGCATATTCTTCTTACGATACCGTCAACTAGCATTTCGCAGGCACCACATTTCCCAATACCACATTCCAACGAACGTTTCCTTCCGCTAGTAGAATGAGAATGAACAGGGAAGCCAGCTTGGTGAAGGGCAGCAGCAATTGTAAAGCCTTTTTGTCCTTTTATTTCAATTCCGTTATACTTAAATAAAATAATATTATCCTCAGGAATATCGAGGATAGGATGAGAGGTAATCTTGAACATAGCGAATATTCTTAGGTTAATTATAATGTTCTAAAAAAAAGTATCCGCAAAAGTAAATAATTTATCCTTATTTACAAAGCCTTTTAAGAGTTAATTTAATTAATTCATCAATTATTAGGAATTTAAACTACCAAAACAAAACGAATATCTTAATATTTCAAACCATTCCTAAAGCAATCGGAAGATATAAAAAAATCATAAAAAAAGATTTTATTATAAATTTGTAATATCCAAAACTATTTCTACGTTTAGCTTTATTAATTCTATCATTTAAAAATTAAAGAATAAGATATGAAAAAACAAAGATTGTTATTGCTCTTTTTGGTCTTAAATATTTGCTTAGTAGCACAATCTCAAACCACAACAACTTATGATAATAAAGCTATACTGCAATCGTACCAAAGAAATCAATTTATATGGCCTTTTGTATTTGAAGATTATGATAATAGAAATAATCTTTGTTTTTCTTTAACCACTGATACGGCTGTCAATATTTATTGTGTTGATAATAATTTAAATGTACTGAATGTATTTCCTGCAGAAATGTCTAAGTTTTTTTTCTTTAAATTAAATAATAAATTATATGGCGTACGGAATTATCAAAGTTCTCCATATAATCATGACTCTACATATTTTTATGCAAATTACCTTAATGGAGATAATATTTTTAATAAATTAGTATTCTCAAT
Source organism: Bacteroidales bacterium (assembly GCA_023227645.1). Taxonomy (GTDB): domain Bacteria; phylum Bacteroidota; class Bacteroidia; order Bacteroidales; family P3; genus UBA10566. Next base: position 4,982 of record JALNVJ010000094.1, read on the forward strand.
CAACGAGGATACAAGTAAATATTATTTTATGCATACTTGCTTCTTTACAAAAAATAAAGAGATTGCTTTTTTCCTGCTAGACCAGGAAAAAAATAGTTATAAATTTGGAGCGAAATTATTTATAATTGATACGTTAGGAGAAATAAAAGCATCAAAATCACTTAATCAAATAGCCTCAAATTATCAAAAAATATATGAAACAGATTCAAATTTTACTATTCTTAAATCAGATTATCAAAGGGAAAATATATTGCCAAAGGCCTACTATATTGATAAAAAAACTTTAGAGGTTATTGATTCTGTAATATTTACATCAAAGTTTTATCTTGATTGGGGAAGAAAAATTAATGATTCAATTTTTGTTTCAATTTCAAGTTTAGGTCCAAAACCATCAAATGATCCAAACAGATATATAATTTATATAGTTAATGATAAAGACCTTAACGTTAAATCAAAAACCAAAGTAGAGTATGGTGGAGATTTTGTTGCTGGGCAAACTCGTCAAGTATTCCAAAATATGATAGATTTTGTAAATGAAGATTCTATTTATCACTGTTGTTATATTCGAAATAGTGATGGAATTGATGGAGATTTTAGTGGATTTATTCATATTATTAATTTTGGAATAAATGGAGAGTTAAATTTTGAATATAAATTCATTTATGATTCTTTAGTTCCAAAAATAATAAATGGTATAAAAGCGACTGATGATGGTGGACTGTTAGTAATGATTCAACTTCTAACTAATGATTGTTGGATATTGAAATTTAGTCCTAATGGTCTTATCGGTTTAACCAATATAGAAACAAACGATAAAGAAAGTATAAAAGTTTATCCAAATCCTGCTAAAGATTATATATATGTGGATATTGAAGCAAGTAATTTCAAGCAAAGTGAAATTGAATTATTTGATATGCAAGGTAAATTAGTTAAGAAAGCTAACCTAAAATCTAAGCTTGGCAATAGGATAGGTGTTTCTAATCTAAATGCTGGGGCTTATACTTATAATGTATCGCTTAATGGAAAAACTATAAGTGGTAAGGTGATTATTGGAAACTAGTATTTTCCTTTATTTCACTATCTATTTATAACTAATCACTATCTTTTTAAATTCTTATAACTAATAATTTCTAAAAAAAGGGGGGGGGTTACCCTAAAAAAGGGGGGTTTTTATGGTAGAAAAACCCCCCTTTTTATGGTGAGAAAAGGGGGGTTTTTTGAGATTTACTTACTATCTTTTTTTATATAGATAGTATGTAAATTCATTTTTTCTTGATTCAATTATCCCTTAGAGCAATATTCAATATAATATTTGGAAGTTGAACATAAAAATATTTTATTAAAAATTTGCATTATCCAAAACTATTTATATCTTTGCAGTGTTAAAAACATTCATCATGAAATATTTTGAACATCCAATACAAGCATTAAACATACAGAATAAACC
>JALNVJ010000095.1 GCA_023227645.1 Bacteroidales bacterium
ATAGTTGGAAGAAGCCTTAGACGTAAGTATTCAGATATTTTTAAATCTCCTATAATACCAAGTTGGAAGCCGTGCTGATATGGATTATTCATTCCAATAACCTTATCGGGCTCTGGTAAAGAGTCTTTAATTCTTAGAAGTGAAGAAAATTGATTATAACTTATCAATGCCCCGAAATGGATTCTTGTTTCATCATAATGGGGTAAATTCTGCGGTCCTTTTTGAGCTTTTAGGCCTAAAGTAAATAAAAGAGTTAGAGATAGGAATAAAAATATTTGCTTCATTTCTTAATTCTATAATCGGTCTAAAAGAATTAAACGAACTTTTTCAGGATTAATTGTGCCGTTTTCTCCAAGTGACCATTTCCTATCAATCATTCTTTGAACAATTGGATCAATACAGTTTTCATCTAATCCATGATCTGAAAGACGAGTAGGAATACCTATAGATATAAAGAAGTTTTCTGTTTCTTCAATAGTCTTTAGTATTCTTTCTTCTCTCTCTCCGTCTTTTATTCCAAATACTCTTTCTCCCATTTGAAGAATCTTATCACCCTTTTCATCCTTCATAATTTTCATTACTCCTGGAAGAACAATAGCTAGAGTTATTCCATGATCTAAACCATGGAGAACTGTTAGCTCATGACCTATCATATGTGTTGCCCAATCTTGAGGAACTCCACAGCCGATTAATCCATTTAGTCCTAAGGATGCAGACCACATTAAGTTTGCTCTTACATCATAATCTTCAGGATTAGAAAATATCTTTTTAGATTCTTCAATTAAGGTAATTAGAATACTTTCCGCAAATCGATCAGATATTTGATTATTTACAGGATAAGTTAGGTATTGTTCTATAACGTGAATAAATGTATCGGCAATTCCATTTGAAATTTGTTTCTTCGGAAGAGTTAAGGTTAATATAGGATCTAATATAGAGAATATAGGAAAACATAGTTCTGAATGGAAAGACTTTTTTACCTTAGTTTCATTTAATGTAATAACAGAACCACTATTCATTTCTGAACCTGTTGCGGGCAGGGTTAAGACTGTTCCAAAAGGGATAGCTCTTTCAATTTTTTTATTTGAAGCAATAATATCCCAAGCGTAACCTTCAAAATAATAAGCAGCTGAAATAAATTTTGTTGCATCTATTACAGATCCTCCTCCCACTGCAAGTATGAAATCAATATTGTTTTCCTTAATATAATCTACGCATTTCATACAAGTTTCATAATGAGGGTTTGGTTCAATGCCTCCAAATTCAAATACCTTCCTGTCTCCTAAGGCAGCAATAACTTGATCGTATACTCCATTTCTCTTAATGCTCCCTCCACCATAAGTAATCAAAACCCTATTATTCTTATCTATATATTTATCTATTTTCTTTATTGTATCCTTACCAAAAACTATTCTTGTAGGATTAAAAAATTCAAAATTATTCATATTATATTGTTTTCTCTTGTTTATAATTTATCAATTACTTCGCTTAATAAAAGTTCTTTATCAATTGGAACTACTCCAACCTGTTCACAAACCAATCCTCCAGCTAGGTTTGATATTTCTGCAATTGACTTTAATGGTAAACTGATAGCCAAACAAAGTGTTGCAATGCTAATTACAGTATCTCCTGCTCCCGATACATCAGAAATAGCTCTATGGTGGGCTGGAATAATCACCATATTGTTTTTCGTTTTCTTATAATCTGCAATAAAGACTCCATATTCACTCAATGTAACAAATATCATATTAGCATTAAGCTTGTTTTGCAATAGATTTGATGCATCAATCAAATTTTCAATAGTAGGTAAATCAAAATCTATTTTCAAACCTTCCTTTAATTCTTTTAAGTTCGGTTTAAATAAACTAACGTTCTTATATGATAAAAAATTACGTTTCTTTGGATCAACTGTTGTTGGAATACCTTTTTGGTTTGCTAAGTCAACAATTTCTGAAATAGTATTTTGAGTAATTACTCCCTTATCATAATCCTGAAAGATAATAGCATCTATATTCTTTGTTCCTATAATTTTCTTTATGGTTTTGATAAAGTTTATTTCATCGTTTTCTTTTAATGGATCAGATATTTCTTCATCCACTCTTAGCATTTGAACCTGATTACCAATAATCCTTGTCTTAACAGTGGTTGGTCTTGACTTGGAGAAATAAATACCCGTATTGTCCATATCTAATTTTTTCATCAAAGAAAGCAAGAGTTTGGATTTGGGATCAGAACCAACAACAGAGCAAAGAATTGGATTAGCACCCATTGCCCTAATATTTAATGCCACATTTGCTGCTCCCCCCAATCTATCTTCTACACTTGAAATTGTTGCAATAGGAACAGGAGCCTCAGGAGATATTCTATCAACCTTACCCCACATATATGAATCAATCATTACATCCCCTATGATTAGGATATTTAAACCTATAAACTTATTAAATATCTTTTTGTAGTCCATATCTTTAATCTATATTTTTCTTCTAATTATTTGTTAGTTCACCTCTTAAAGGCATAGTCAGCATATCGATAATTTCTGCTTTATTATCATAATTGCCCAAGAGGAACATAAGTTTTGCAATAGCTGATTCGGTTGTTATATCATAACCACTAACAACTCCAATTTCTGCTAAATGAGCTGAAGTTTCATAATGCCCCATAACAACAGACCCTTCCTTACATTGAGTAACATTATAAACAATTATACCATTTTCAATAGCTTCTTGAAGAGCAGAAATAAACCAATCCTCCGTTGGTGCATTTCCCGAACCAAAGGTTTCCAAAACAACACCCTCAAGGTTTTTCATTGAAAGCATTACTCTAAAATAATTTTCCTTTAAACCAGGGTATATCTTAATTAGAACAATATTATCATTTAGCTTTTTAAAAGCCTTAAACTCTTTGGTTGGATTTTCAAGAAATAGATTCTTCTTATATGAAATATTAATACCGACCTTTGCAAGTGAAGGATAGTTCCCCGAATAAAATGCCTCGAAATACTCCGCATTAATCTTAGTTGTTCTATTTCCCCTATACAATCTGTCTTCGAAAAATATGCAAACCTCTGGGATATTAACCAAATCCGAACTTGCAATCTCAACAGCACCAATAATATTATCTCTTCCATCAGTCCTTATCATCCCAAGAGGAAGTTGAGAACCTGTTAAGATAACAGTCTTATTTAAATTCTCAAGCATAAAACTAAGAATTGAAGCAGTGTAAGACATAGTATCAGTTCCGTGAAGGACAATAAAACTATCATAATTATTATAATTCTTTTCAATAACCTCAACCAATCCAATCCAATATTCTGGTTTCATATTGGAGGAATCAATAATGGGGTCGAAGCGATAAGAGTCTAAATCACAATTAAATTCTCTTAGAACAGGCAATGCCTCATATATCTTAGACATATCAAAAGGCAGAAGCGCCCCTGATTTATTGTCCTTAACCATTCCAATGGTGCCACCAGTATAAATAACTAAAATCTTTTTCATAATCAGTCTTAACGTACAAGGAATAAACAACAAAATTACAAATATTGTTGCATAATTAGCTATCTATTTGATAAAAAAGGTTTCTTATTGTTTAAAACTTATTGTATTTCACCCAAGAAATAGCCAAATTGAGTTCTTTTGGAATGAGATTTGCTTAAACTAAATATTAATAATAAATTAAAATAACCTACGTATTGATATAATAAGTAAATTTGTTGATTCTTTGATATATGAGTAAAAATAGTTTTAATCGAGTTTTAATCCTTTTTTCATTTCTGATTATTTCAGGCTTTTCCTTTGGACAACCAAGAACTTTCAAAGGACAAGTTGTAGATGCAAGTGATAAGGATGGAGTTTTTAGGGCAACAATCAGTTATTCTGTTGATGGATTTGCCGAAGGGGTAACAAGTGATGATAATGGTTATTTTCAAATAACTGTTCCCGAGAACATTGATAGCCTTCGAGTTTCTCACATATCCTATAAGCCAACAATGACTTCCATAAAACTTATTAAAACAAAATCTATTAAGATTGCAATTGAGCCTTACGCATCCCAAATTAAGGAAGTTATAATTACCGCAAAAAAAGAAAAATATACCAATAAGGATAACCCAGCTGTTGAGTTAATAACAAAAGTCTTAGAGAATAGAGAAGCAAATTCAATTCTTAACCATTGCCCTCTCAACTACACTGCTCATAACAAAACCCTTATTGCTCTTGACCCAGTAAATGACACAGTTCTTGCCAGAATGAAACTCAAGCCTGTACTTAATTTAATGAAAGATTTGGAGCCAACTTATTTTGAAAGCGAAAACTATCTTCCTGTCTATTTCTTTGAAGAGCTGTCTCAAATCTATTGCAATAAAGGAAAGAGCTTGGAAGAACAACGACTAGCCCTTCAAGATATTGAACTAACCGCTATTATGGACGAATCCAACGCAAGGAGGCTTAAAACCAATATATTTACTAAAATAGATCTTTATCAGAAATATGTTGATGTTTTGGGGAATCAGTTTATGAGTCCAGTCAATTCTTTTGCGCCTCAGTTCTATAAGTTTTTCATCGAAGACACTCTAATTATAGAAAACAGAGAATGTATAAAGCTTTCTTTTATCCCTCGAAACCTTTACGATATAGGCTTTATGGGGAATCTATATATTGCAAACGACTCAAGTTATGAAATAATTAGAGCAAAACTTTCAATTACCGATAAAGCAAATGTAAACTTTGTTGATAAGATTGAATTTATCCAGAAATACAAAACAGATACCTTCAATATAGATGGTATAAAGAAACAAGTGTCTTATGTAGTTGAGGATGCAATTTATGCTAAGATAAATTTCTATACCCTAAAAGCTTATGGCTATAGCATTAACACCTATTCCAAACCTAAATTTGAAGAATATGTTTTGAAAGATGATAAGGAGATAAAGAACTTTGTGCTAAATGATTCCAATAGGCTTTCCATACTAACTAAGGCTGAAAGAAAAACATATCAATTGCCTGATAGTTTAGATAAGATAACATGGTTTAGGGTAACAAAATACCTTTCCGAGATATTCTATGGAGGTTACCTTCTTACAGGTCCTGTGGATATAGGGCCATTAGATAATCTCTATTCTTTTAATAGCATTGAGGGCAATCGTTTACGTTTTAGTGGCAAAACAAACTATAAGCTAAGCAGAAGGATTTATGCCGATTGGATGGTGGCATACGGAACTAAGGATAAGAAAATGAAATACGATTTAGGACTAAAATATAGCTTTAATTCATTAACCAAAAATCCCAATTCATTTCCTGCCAATTTTATTGGACTAGAATACACTTACAACACTTTTATACCTGGCAGAACAATAGAAAACAGCAATTACGATAGACTAAGCCTATCTATAACAGATATTGTTGATTATAGATTAGCCTTTAACAAATCCATTTTCCTCCAATGGTTCTACGAAACTAAAAAAGGAATAACCATAAATCCCTACCTTAAGTTTCAAGAAGTAAAAGCCTATGGAGATTGGAAATTTTCTGACCGCGACACAATGGAAGTGGGAAGTTTTAGAAAAGATAGGATAGGAATAAATATCAGATTGCTCTTCAACGGAACTTGGATACAAAACCAAAATAAGAGAATAAGCCTTGGAGGAAACTATACCTCCATGAATATAAAATATGAATACGGATTTGACATCACCCACCTAATTACGGCCAGTGCTTATAGAAAACTAAATTTAATGCCTTTTGGTTATATGCTCTTTTGGGCAGAAGGAGGTTATATGGAAGGGAAAATACTATCTCCATACCTCTTCACAAGCACAACCTATAATAGTATTATATATCATCAAAATTCCTTCAACCTAATGAAGGTTATGGAATTCTTTTCCGATAAATATGTTCAACTAATAGCAATTTACAACCTAAATGGATTAATATTTAACCGTATCCCCCTAATTAGAGAGCTTAAACTAAGGGAAGAATTCAATATAAAAATGGTTTACGGAAGTTTAAGAGATGAAAACAGGTTTATGATAGATAACACAAATGTAAAAACCTTTACCAACAAACCATATATTGAAGCAGGCTTTGGCTTTCAAAACCTTTTCCAAGTTCTGGGAGTGGAATATATAAGAAGAATAACCTATACCGAAGGACTTGCAAATAGCAAGAAATGGGGTATAAGAGCCAATCTCCAAATTAGATTTTAATAGAATTATCCCTCTCTTGGTTTCAGTTTTATATTTCCTCTGTTTTTTTTTAATAATTATTGTTTCAATTCTGTTTTGTTTGCTAAATATTTC
>JALNVJ010000096.1 GCA_023227645.1 Bacteroidales bacterium
AAACATAGGGATAGAAGAAATTATTAAAGAGTTTGAAAATTATAAAACAAAATAGATATGAAACTAAAATTAAGCACAAAGATATTACTTGCTATGGGTGCACTTATACTATTAGCATCCATTATATTCACCATATATATTGGTAACACAGTTGAACCTGCAAGAAATTCTAATACAGAAATTCAAATTAATAATGGAAAGATTCATGTTAATGTAGAAGAATATAATAGCGAAACAATAACAGTTAATCAATAAGCAAAAAGAGATGATTAAAACTAACTTAAAACAAAGCAAAGAAAGACCTATATGGCTAAGGTTAATCATAATTATATTATTGGTTTCTGGCTTATCTTCCTCTGCAATTGCTCAAACCTCAAGCATAAAAGGGAGGATAATAGATAGTAGGACTAATGAAAAACTAATGTTTGTTAACTGCGTCCTTACCGACTCAAAGAATAATACTAAACAAATCGATGGTGTGGCAGCAGATACTAATGGGGTATTTGTTTTTAAGAATATCAAGAAAAAAGAGATGGTTCTAAGCATTTCCTTTGTTGGTTACAAGAGAAAGGATATTGAAATTAAAGCCTCAATGCTTAAAGATAATATCTTAGACCTTGGAGATATTGCGATAGAACAGACTTCTGAAGGACTTCAAGAGGTTGAAATAATTGCAGTAAAGGATAGGATAAAACTTGATGCAGATAAGATGACAATGAATATTGATAAGAATACTGCCTCATCGGTAACAAATGCTTTTGAGCTTCTGAAAAAAGCACCAGGCATTTCAATTGATAATGATGATAACCTAAAGCTAAACGGCAAGGGAGGAGTCCTTATTCAGTTTCAAGGAAGGGATATGAAGCTACCTTGGAAGTCTTTGGTGCAAATCTTAAAAGGTATTCCTTCTGCCCAAATCGATAAATTTGAACTAATAACAAACCCATCAGCCAAGTACGATGCAGAGGGTGTTGCAGGAATAATAAATATCCTTTTCAAACAAGAAAAAACAAATGGTTGGAACGCTTCCCTTGGAACAAATCTCTATTATTCGGATGTTCTTTCATTAATGGGTGATGTAAATTTAAACTATGTTGATGATAAATTTACCTCCACCCTATCTTTCTCCACAACTAACTGGTCTCAAAATATGATTAATGAATCTGTAAAAAAAACTGGCTTTGGTAGGGATACAATAAAATTTACTGATAGATCGGAAATGGATTGGAGGAGCCAAAACTATAACCTTAATATTGGAACAGATTATAAGATAAATAAGAATAATAATATTGGTTTATACTTTACCTATTCTAATAATAAAACTCCTAATATAAATTATCCAACCTCATCTATTGTTTCTTTACTTGGACCTTCTTTCTATTTCGATTCATTAAGATTTCTTTCTCAAAATAGGATGTATAATAATAGTGACAATGTATTAATCAATACAAATTACCAACATAAATTTGATACCCTTGGACAAAGTCTTACTCTTAATTTTGATTTTGTAAGTAATAATGGAAAAGATGAAAGCGAAGCAAATACTAAATACTATAATCTACTAACTAATACTATAGATCCATATAAGGTAGAGAGCATTGAGAACTCAACAATTAGCTCCTATTATTCCTATAATCTAAGGGGGGATTATTTCAAACCATTTTCAGAGTCATTCAGTTTGGAAGCAGGTTTCAAATTTGCCTACACTAAAGTGGATAATGATTTCCTTTCAATTCTTAATGAGGTAAATGATATTAGTAGATCCAATAATTTCATCTTCGATGAGAATATTAACGCTCTCTACACATCATTGAATAAGACATTGAATAAGAAGACATCAGTTAGATTAGGACTTAGGGCAGAGAATACTAACCTAAAAGGACATCAAATCAAAAACAATACAATATTTACCCAATCCTATAATTCATTATTCCCTAATCTTAGCATTTCGCATAGTTTTACGGATAAAAATACCTTGAACTTCGCATATAATATGAGGATATCAAGACCTAGTTATAATAACCTCAACCCTTTTAAATTATGGTTAAATGACTATACTTACTCTATGGGTAATACAGATCTAAAACCACAGTATACACATAATTTATCCTTACAGCATTCATTTATGTATGTTTTGTTTACTAACCTAACCTATAGCTATACTAAGGACGTAGTATCTGAAATACCATTTACAGCAAACAATGGACTAATAACCTATACTATGCCTGCCAATATACAAAACTCACATAATGTTAATCTAAGCGTAAGTACTTCTATACCTATTAAACCATGGCTAACGGTTGTGGCTTATCTTAGCGAGAATTATTCTAATAGTAATTCACAGACTGAACAGTTTAAGTTTGAAAACGAGTCATTCTCATTTATGGGCTATTCATCCATTAGCTTTACATTGCCAAAGAAATACAGATTAGATGTTTCGGGCTATTACACCTCAGGAGGAACTTGGGGAATATATAATTATGAGAGCTTCCGTGGTATTAATATTAATGCCAATAAGAGCTTCTTCAACGACAAGCTTACTATTAGTGCAGGAATAAATAACCTATTTGCTAAAGAGGCCTATTCTTCTTCTTATAACTACGAAAACACTGTATGGAATCAAAGTACCAAAGCAAACTTTCGTATGTACTCATTGGGAATAAAGTTTAATTTCGGACAAAACGTAAAAGCCAAACTAAATAAGAAAGACGATAAGTTTGACGAAAGAACTACTGGCAAAAAGTCGAATACTAATATACAAGGCGGAATAGGAATGTAAAGAATCATTCTCTTAGCTATTCTTTAATATCTTTTGAATTTTGTGTATATTTGCACTTTATTAGTAGAAAAAGATATGCAACAATATAATCAAGGGGCGTTACTTAAAAATGTTAATTTTCCAGAGGATATAAAAAAATTGTCTAAGAGTCAATTGCCTCAGCTTTGTAAGGAGGTTAGGAATTATATTATTGATGTTTTAGCTGAAAATCCTGGTCATCTTGGGTCTTCATTAGGCACTGTTGAGCTTACTATTGCACTACATTATGTATATGATATTCCTAAAGATTCTCTTATTTGGGATGTTGGCCACCAAGCTTATTCTCACAAGTTAATAACTGGAAGAAAGGATAAATTTCATACTATTAGAAAACTAAATGGTTTGAGTGGTTTCCCTAAAACGGAGGAAAGTAAGTATGATTGTTTTGGAACGGGACATTCCTCTACTTCAATTTCTGCAATTTTGGGTATGGCTATGGCTGATAAGTTGAGAGGAAATACAAAAAACCATCATATTGCCGTTATTGGTGATGGCTCTATGACTGGAGGAATGGTTTTTGAAGCCTTAAACCACGCAGGGACTACTGATGTTGATATGCTTGTAATACTTAACGACAATGGCATCTCGATTGATAAAAAGGTTGGGGCAATGGGTGAGTACTTTACCCTTATAACAACTTCACATACTTATAATAGAATTAAAAATAAGGTTTGGAATCTTATGGGTGGAAATTCTTCCACATATAGCAAACCAAAAAACCTTGCAAATAGAGTTTTATTTGCTACAAAATCTGTTTTCTCAGGTAAGAGTAATTTCTTTGAAGCTCTAAAAATAAGATATTTTGGACCAATAAAAGGGAACGATGTTCTTTCTTTGGTTAAAACCCTTGAGGACTTAAAAAAGATTAATGGCCCTAAACTTCTTCATATTATTACCAAGAAAGGAAAAGGGCTTAAAGAGGCTGAAGATAATCCAATAACATATCATGCTCCTGGGGTGTTTAATCCTAAGACTGGACAGAGAGAACAATGTGACAATGGTGGTGCGGATTGTATTTCTAAGTTTCAAGATGTTTTTGGAGAAACTTTAGTTGAGCTTGGAGAGATAAACCAAAAGATTGTGGGAATTACTCCTGCTATGCTTTCTGGTTGCTCAATGAATAAGTTTATGGAGGCTTTCCCTGATAGGTGTTTTGATGTGGGTATTGCAGAACAGCATGCGGTATGTTTTTCGGCTGGTTTAGCTGCAAAAGGGTTAATTCCTTTCTGTAATGTTTATTCTTCTTTCTTACAAAGAGCCTATGACCAAATTATTCATGATATTGCCCTTCAAAATCTTCCTGTTATCCTATGTTTGGATCGTGCAGGGTTGGTTGGTGAAGATGGTGCAACACATCATGGTGTTTTTGACCTGAGTTATCTCCGTGCAATTCCTAATCTAATAATTTTTGCTCCTTTAAATGAAAGCGAGTTAAGGAATATGATGTACACTGCTCAAAAAGGCTTATCCTCTCCGCTAGTTATTCGTTATCCAAGAGGGAAGGGTTATTTGAAGAGTTGGAGAAATGAATTTGAAACAATAGAAATTGGTAAGGGAGAAAAAATTCGAGATGGTAAAGATATAGCTATTCTTTCTTTAGGAGCAATTGGAATAAATGCAATTATTGCTGCTAATGAACTAGCTAAAGAATCGATTGAAGTATCAATTTTTAATATGCGTTTCCTAAAGCCATTAGATACAACCCTACTTGATGAGGTATTTACTAATTACGATAATATTATTACTATTGAAGATGGTGCAAAAAAGGGCGGCTTTGGCTCCTCTATTTCAGAATATGCAAGTGATAAAGGATATAAAAATAATATATTTATAATAGGAATTAAAGATAAATTTATTGAACATGGCTCTGTACAAGAACTACAAAAGCTATGTGAAATTGATCCACATAGCTTAGTTTCTAAGGTTAGAAAGATAGTTTCTAAATAGAATTATTATTATAAATAACTCTACCTATTTCTTCGTTTCTTTTTTCTCTAGAGTTTCTTTTTTCTCTGCTGGAAGTTTTGGAACAGAAGGTTTTTTCGGTTCACTTTTAACCGTTGCCGGACAAACATCAATAAGAACATCATTCTTACTTACAATTTGTCCTTTCTTAATGTTGATTGCGCTAATAGTTCCGTCTATTGTTGAGCAAAGCTCATTATCCATTTTCATTGCATGCAGGGTAAATAAAGAGTCTCCTTTTTTTACTTTTTGACCTTTTTTTACAAAGATATCAATAATTGTACCTGGTATAAATGCATATATCTGTCCAGGTTCTACCTTAACATATAATTGGCGATAACGAGTTCTAATATCTGGTTTAATATCTGACATAATCTTTATTTAATTCGATTTTATAAATTAATTCTCTAAACTAATTATTATTTAGAATGGAGGAATACCATGTTTTTTCTTTGGATTTTCAACAACCTTACTCCTTGTCATATCAAGAGCATGAATTAAATACTTACGTGTTTCGCTTGGTTGAATTACTGCATCAACATATCCGTATGAAGCAGCAACATAAGGATTCGCAAATTTTTCTCTGTATTCTTGAATCTTAATCTTACGCATTGCTTCAGGATCTTCTGCTTCCATAATTTCAGATTTGAAAATAATATTTGCTGCACCCTCTGGCCCCATTACTGCAATTTCAGCTGTTGGCCATGCAAAAACAAAGTCTGCTTTTAAGTGATTTGAACACATAGCGATATATCCTCCTCCGTAAGCCTTACGTAGGATAACAGTTATCTTTGGAACTGTTGCTTCTGAAAAAGCATATAGGATTTTAGCACCATGACGAATAACCCCCGCGTGCTCTTGGTCAACGCCAGGGAGATAACCAGGAAGGTCTTCAAATGTTATTAATGGGATTTGGAAAGCATCGCAAAATAAAATAAATCTTGCAGCCTTGTCTGATGAGTTACAATCTAAAACCCCAGCCATTGCCATTGGTTGATTTGCAACACATCCTACTGTGTCTCCATTAATACGTGCAAATCCAACTACAATGTTTGGCGCAAATAGTTCATGAACTTCTAAAAACTCAGAATTATCTGCAATAGATTTAATTATAAGTCTAACATCATAAGGTTTTGCTGGATCTGTTGGGAATATTTGACTAATCTTATATTCTTTGGATTTTGGTTTTTTCTGAGCAAACCTCTCTGCTTTCTTGGTATTATTCCAAGGGATATAAGTGATAAGGGCTTTAATTTGTTCAAAGCATTCCATTTCACTTTCTGCAAAGAAATGTGCATTACCAGAAACTTCAGCATGAACTCTTGCTCCACCAAGGTCTTCTTGAGAGATTTCTTCTCCTAAAACTGTTTTTATAACATCAGGTCCTGTAATAAACATTTTAGAAATCTTATCTACAACGAAAACAAAGTCTGTTAGGGCTGGCGAATAAACCGCACCACCTGCACAAGG
>JALNVJ010000097.1 GCA_023227645.1 Bacteroidales bacterium
GAAAGCACCTAATCCAAAGATTCCTATTGATTTTGCAGTTAGGAAAGAAGTTGCTTGAGTTGAAGCTCCTACTGTTATACCAATTAATATTGTTACTATATCAATAATTGGACCTGCTGCTGCATTTGCTAAACGTTTTGTTACGCCTGATTCTTTAAGCAAGTTACCAAAGAATAGCATACCTAAAAGGGGAAGTCCTGTTGGTACTATCGTACATGTTAGGAGTAGGGCTATTATTGGGAATAGTATTTTCTCTAATTTAGATACTTGGCGTGGTGGTTTCATCCTAATTAAGCGTTCTTTCTTAGAAGTTAGAGCTCGCATAATTGGTGGTTGAATAACGGGAACCAAGGCCATATAGGAATAGGCCGAGACGGCTATTGCTCCTAATAGCTCTGGGGCTAGTTGTGAGGAAATAAAGATTGCTGTTGGGCCGTCAGCTCCTCCGATAATTCCAATTGCTCCTGCCTCTGTTGGAGAGAAACCAATTGCAAGTGCAATTGCATAGGCTGCAAAAATACCAAATTGTGCTGATGCTCCAATTAATAGTAGTTTTGGATTGGAAAGAAGGGCAGAAAAGTCGGTCATGGCTCCAATACCTAAAAAGATCAGTGGAGGATACCAGCCGTTTTGCACCCCGTGATAGAGAATATTGAGGACTGAGCCCGATTCATATATCCCTGTTTTTAATCCTGGATAGAAAGGAATATTACCAATTATAATACCAAATCCAATAGGGATTAGCAATAATGGTTCATATTCTTTTGCTATTGCAAGATAGATAAAGAAACAACCTATAATAATCATTATGATATGACCTATCGTAAAGTTACCATATGATGTATAAGTAAAAAATTGGACGAGTTGAGTTTGGATAAAATCCATGAAACTCATTGTAGATTCTAATGCTACCATTTTTTATTCTCCTATTGTTATTAGCACATCACCTTCCATTATAGAATCTCCCTTACGTGCTTTAATTTCAATTATTTTTCCAGCTATATCGGAATCAATAATGTTTTCCATTTTCATAGCTTCCAACATAATCATTTTTTGACCAACAGTTACCATATCTCCAACATTAACATAAACATCAAGGACTGTTCCTGGAAGAGGAGACTTTATTGTTTGAGAACCAGTATTACTTGTTTTAGCAGTTTGAGGTGTTGCATCGGTTGAAGGAACAACAACTGAACGAACTAGTTTTGGGGTTTTAGTTTGTTTAATTTCTTTGTCAACCTCAACCATATATGAAGTGCCATTTAACTCCAATTCGATTGTTTGTCCCTCAACGTTATTTATGTCAACGGTATAACTTGTTCCGTTTATTTTGAATTTATAATTTTTCATCTTACTTAATTTCTTTTTTTATGATTATCGCCTATAAACATTCATATTATGCAATTTTGAGCTCCAAGGAGAATAGGTTTTAGAAACCTTATTGATTGTAAGAATTGCATTTTCTTCATCATGTAGTTGATCATTGTACATATAAATCGCTGCTGCAATTGCTGCAAATTCTTCTCCACTTACTCGAGAGATATCTTTCACAGATTGACTTGAATCTGCTTGAACTTGTTTTATTGCTTTTCTTTTTTGCAATTTAATAATAGAACCTCCAAAAATAAGAATAACAATGAAAATTACTATTAATGCAAGGAAAACAGTACTTACTGCAATTAGAGTTAAACCAACTCCATATGGATCGTGCTTTGCAATTTCATCACCCTTTTTAGGCTTGATATAGTTTAATAATGGTGAATTAGCAATATCAATATGCTCAAAACCATTTCTAACATCAATTGCAAATATATTATATCCAGTTACGTTATCACCAGCTATATAAAGTTTTTTTGCAGCAGGCACATAACTAAATGCAGATGCAGCACCAAGGAATCTAAATTCTTGAAGGAGGTCTCCTTGTAGGCTTAAAACTCTAACAAAAGAACTATCTCTACTTGATGCCAAGTAAACTATATGATTTTCGTAGATTGCAATACTTTGAGGTGTGAAAATAGCAAATTTATCATGGCGACCAGCAACCTCATCAACAAGTAATACTTTTTCTTTTTCAAATCCAGTCTTTGTTTGAACTAGTATTTCTACAGTATTTTCATTATGATTAATTACTGCAACAGTTTGGGTCTTTGAATCTACAGCATAGGTTTGAGGGACCAAAGGGTCGTATGTTTCCCCCGTACTCATATTGGCTATCTGAGATCTCAAAGAGTTTATTTCTTGTTGCATATTTTCAATCACAGTTTTATCCTGAGCAGTAACGCTCCAAGAAAAAACTAATGACAGAAGCAATACAACAGTTTTTATTATATTAACTTTCATCTCTTATTTTATTATAATGGAATATTGCTATGTTTTTTCATTGGGTTTTGGTCTTTCTTTGTAGCTAAGGCCTGAAGAGCTCTAATGATACGGAAACGAGTATTTTTCGGTTCAATAACATCATCAATATAACCATATTTTGCTGCATTGTATGGATTAGCAAATTTCAAATTATATTCTGCTTCTTTTTCAGCAATAAATTTAGCCTTTTCCTCAGCTCCTTCAATTGTCTTTATTTCTCTACCATAAAGAACTGATATGGCTCCACTTGCTCCCATAACTGCAATTTCTGAAGATGGCCATGCGTAGTTGATATCACCACGTAGTTGCTTAGAACTCATAACGTCATGAGCACCACCATAAGATTTACGAAGAGTTATAGTTACTTTAGGAACTGTTGCCTCACCATAAGCAAATAAGAATTTAGCTCCATGTATAATAATTCCATTATATTCCTGAGCTGTTCCTGGTAGAAATCCTGGAACGTCAACAAGAGTTACAATAGGGATATTGAAAGCATCGCAGAAACGAACAAAACGTGCTCCTTTTCTTGATGAGTTAATATCTAAAACACCTGCCATATAGTTTGGTTGGTTAGCAACGATACCAACAGAAACTCCGTTGAAACGAGCAAAACCTACAACAATATTTGATGCAAAGTTACGATGAACTTCTAAAAATTCGCCATCATCAACAATAGCATGAATAACGTCTTTAACGTCGTATGGTTTATTAGGATTATCAGGGATTATTGAATTTAATGAATCATCCAAACGGTCAATTGGATCTGAACATGGATAAATTGGAGCTTCTTCCAAATTGTTTGAAGGAAGATAAGTCATTAATTTTCTAATTAATAATAAACCTTCTTGTTCTGAATCAGCAATAAAATGAGTTACCCCAGATTTTGAAGCATGAACCATAGCTCCTCCAAGCTTTTCATCAGTTACATCTTCTCCAGTAACAGTTTTAACAACTTTAGGACCGGTTACGAACATATAACTATTTTCTTTCGACATCATAATAAAGTCAGTTAGAGCTGGAGAATAAACCGCTCCACCTGCACATGGTCCGAAGATAGCAGAAATTTGAGGTATCACACCTGAAGCCATAATATTTCTTTGGAATATTTCAGCATAACCAGCTAATGAATTAACACCTTCTTGAATACGAGCACCACCTGAATCATTAATCCCAATTACAGGAGCACCAACTTTCATTGCTTGATCCATTACCTTGCAAATTTTCTTTGCAAAAGACTCTGAAAGAGAACCTCCAAATACTGTAAAGTCTTGCGAAAATACATAAATAAGACGTCCATCTATTGTTCCATAACCAGTAACAACACCATCCGAAAGGAAGGTTTGATCTTGCATATTGAAATCTGTACAACGATGGGTTACAAACATGTCAAATTCTTCGAAAGAACCTTCATCTAAAAGGAGTTCAATACGTTCACGTGCGGTCAATTTACCTTTTGCATGTTGAGAGTCAATTCTTTTTTGTCCCCCACCTAATTTTGCTTCTGCTCTTTTGTCGAGTAGTTGCTTTATTTTATCTTCAAAAGCCATTATATATGATATTTATTATTTAAGTAATTAAATTTCTTTATTCGTTACAAAGCTCTGTAAGTACTCCAAGTGTTGATTTTGGGTGCAAGAATCCTATCTTTAAGCCCTCAGCTCCTTTTCTTGATTCTTTATCAATTAGTCTTACTCCAGCTTTCTCTGCATCAATAAGGGCCTCATTAACATTATCAACTGCAAATGCAATATGATGAACACCTGGTCCTTTTTTCTCAATAAATCCAGCTATTGGACTTTCAGGAGATGTTGCTTCTAACAATTCAATTTTTACTTCACCAACCTTGAAAAAGGCAGTCTTTACTTTTTGGTCTACTACTTCTTCTATGTTATAGCATTTTAGGCCCATAACATTTTCCCAGTATTTAATTGCTTCTTCTAAATTAGAAACAGCTATACCTATATGCTCTATACGTTTAGGGTTCATATTATTATATGTTTTTCGTTAATAAATTCGTTTCTTGAAATAAAATGCAAAATTACTATAGTTTTTTTACATTACGAAACAAATAGGGATTATTCTATTTCCAAACTATATACAATTGATTCTAATTGCATTAATTCATCTCTCTTATTTTGATTAGGAGAATAAACAAAACAATCAATCATAATAAATTGTTTATTTTTTTCGTCAAAAAAACAATAGTTTATGAAAGAGCCTCCCATAAAATCGTTAAATAAACGCCAAAGTCCTCGAGTTTCAATTGCTGGCTGACCATTTATACTAACAGTTTTTCGTGATAATGGGAATCTCTTTTCAGTTCCCATATAAGAACCTCGAGTTGGTCCGGGTATATTTTCTTTTGAAATCTTATCTCTTAATTCAATTATCTTTTCTTCATCAAACATCCCATCTCCTAAGAAAGGAGTTTTATAAACCATTACATTTAACGTCTTTTGATCTGCTTTTACTCTATAATCTTTTCTAAACCAAGCAAAATCATCTTTAAACGTAGAAATAGAAAACTCTTTTGCAAAGGTTAATGAAAGATTAAAAGTGTTTTTTAATTTTTTTGTTGCCTCAATATTCTCTAGTCTCTTAAAAGCAAAAGCCACTCTTCTATGCTCATTATTGTAGAACTGATTAATAATTGTTGGGGCATATCTGCTAATCATATTATAAAGACTATCTCTATTATTTGCAATAATTTGAAAATATGCCTGAGGGAAAGATTTATAGTCTATGTTTTGGAAAATAACGTTTTCAGTGTTGGTTGGGGCATAGTCAATAATAAATATATTTCTATGTTTTTGGAACATTTCAGAATTATAGAACCCTTTGGGTTGCATTTGCACAATGTCAAAAAGAGGCTCAGGATTTGCAATTCCTTCACAAGCTTTTAAGAAATACGACCCTATTGTGTCTCTCAACTCTCCTTTATAAACTTCATCGGAAGAGACCAATATCATTTCCAATGTCTTACCTCCAGAAGATGTTAGGTTTTTTGGATTAAGTGATGACTGGGCTTGTTCTTGTGTTTTAGTATCATTTTTGGAACAACTGTTTAGACCAATAAGAGATACGGCAATTGCGAATAAAACTATAAGATAGATCGATTTTTTCATATTCATTAAGATTATAATTTGCAAATATCTAAAAATAAATCGAGAAAACACAGTCAAAAATTTATTAAACGAAGATTTAGTTGTATTTTTGCACCTCAAAATTCAAAAAAATATGTTAGATAAGTTAGAAGCAATATATTCGAAGTTCCTCTTAATAGAAGATCAGATCAATCAACCTGAGATAATGTCCGATATGAAGCGTTATGTAAAGCTAAATAAGGATTATAAAGACCTACAACCTATTATTGAAGCCTACAAAGAATATAAAAACACCTTAGAAAACATAAATAACGCAAGAGAAGTTCTTAGTAATGAAAAGGATGAAGAATTTCGAGAAATGGCAAAAGAAGAATTAAACACCCTAATTCATAGAAAAGATGAGATGGAAGATGAGGTTAGGCTAATGCTTGTTCCTTCCGATCCACAAGACAGCAAAAATGCAGTGATTGAAATTAGAGGAGGTTCTGGTGGAGATGAAGCAAGTATTTTTGCTGGTGACTTATATAGGATGTACATAAAATTCTTTGAGAAAAAAGGTTGGAAATTTGACATTGTAGATTTCACTGAAGGAACAGTTGGAGGATATAAAGAAGTTGTTCTTAATGTTACCGGAAATGGAGTTTATGGACAAATGAAA
>JALNVJ010000098.1 GCA_023227645.1 Bacteroidales bacterium
TAGGGAGGATTTGAAACTATAATATTAAATCCCTCTCTTGTGAAAGATGGGTCAAGTATATCTTTTTTCTCAACTATAATATCTAAATTTAGATGTCTTGAGTTCTGATTGCTTTGTTTGATAGCTTCATCGTCAATATCAAATGCATAAACGCTATTATTGGGGAGATTCTTTTTAATAGCTAGTGCAATAGCTCCGCTACCACATCCAAGGTCTGCTATTTTAAGGCTTTTTGTGTCTTTGTTTTCTTTAATTATAATATCAACCAATTCTTCTGTTTCTGGTCTGGGTATTAGCACTTTTTGATTAAGTAATATCTCTATATCGTAGAAAATTGTTTTGCCAATAATATATTGTAAGGGTTTTTCATTCCTGAGGTCTTTGATTGCAAAATTTAGTTTTAGTAGGTCGGATTCCAAAACAGTATCTAAGGGTTCAATACTTTGTTGAATTGAGTTAATCCCTGTAATATGTTCTATTAATAGAGTCGTCATTGTTCTAATTTCTTTTTCTGAATAAATGCCCATCAATTCTTTTTGAGCAAATATCTTTATATCTTTAATTCTATTAGTGCCTATCCTCATTTTTCATTTTTTACCTTTTGCAAAGATATATAGTTTTTCACATACCTCTTATCTTACCCCAAAAAAAAGAAAAAATAAGTGTTTTTCAGTAAAACCCATAAAAAATAAGTGTTTTTCCGTATTTGTAAGTGTTTTTTTTGATCAAAGGGTTTTAGAATTATTTTTTTGTCTTGAGAAAATTGCTTAAATTTGTAAACTTATTATTGGACTATGAAAGATGAATTATTTATTTTAAGATGTTTAGAATTAGCAACTTTAGGGGGTGGATATGTTAGTCCTAATCCTATGGTTGGTGCGGTAATTGTGAATAATGATATTATAATTGGTGAGGGTTATCATAGAGAATATGGTATGCCGCATGCTGAACCTAATGCTATTAATTCTGTGAAGGATAAGTCATTGCTTGAAAAATCTACTCTCTATGTTAATCTTGAACCTTGTTCGCATTTTGGGAAAACTCCTCCTTGTGCTGATTTAATTGTTAAGTCCGGTATTAAAAAAGTGGTTATATCCAATATTGATCCAAACCCCAAGGTTGATGGTGGAGGAATCAAAATATTGAGAGATGCTGGTGTGGAGGTTGCGATTGGGGTTTTGGAAAAAGAGGGAAGGGAGTTGAATAAGAGGTTTTTCTCTAGACATGAAAAGTTGCGTCCTTATATATTTTTGAAATGGGCAGAAACCTTAGATGGTTTTATGGATATTGATAGGAGGGGTGGTAGTGTTGAGCCTTATTGGATTACGAATGATGAATTGAAATTATGGGTGCATAAGCAGAGAGCTATGGAGGATTGCGTTTTTGTGGGAAAGAATACTATAATAAATGATAATCCAAGGTTGAATGTTCGTCATTATTTTGGAAGAAATCCTATTCGTATGACTATTGATAGGGATTTGAGTATTCCATTGGATAGTTTTTTTATGGATAATTCTCAAAAGACAATTATTTTTAATTCGAAGAAGGATTTTTTGGACGGGGAGACCATATATGTTAGATTGGATTTTGAAAAGGATCTTATTGAACAAATCATACATTATATATATGGAGAGATTAAGGCTTCTTCTCTAATTGTTGAAGGAGGAAGGTTTAGTTTGCTTGAATTTATTAATAGGAATTTATGGGATGAAGCCAATGTTTTGGTTGGTAATAAGGTTTTTCTAAAGGGTCTTATATCTCCTAAGAATTTCTTAGTTGGAAACACTATGGAGAAGATTTTATTTGGAGGAGATTATATTGAGAAATTCACTAATATCAAATAATTATGTTTGATGATACCTATTTGACTATTGAAGAGAAATCTCAGGGATTGTATAAGGAGAAAGGGAGTAAGTTTATTTCTTTTGCCTTCCCTGTTAGAGATATGGAAGAGATTAAAGATATAATTAAAGATATTAAGAAAGAATATTTTGATGCTCGCCACCATTGTTATGCTTATATCTTAGGTCAGGATAAATCTATTTTTAGGATGAATGATGATGGTGAACCTTCCTCTACTGGAGGAAAACCAATTTATGGTCAATTGCTTTCAAAGGATTTAACTAATGTTTTGGTGGTGGTTATTAGATATTTTGGTGGAGTGAAATTAGGGGTAGGGGGGCTTATTCAAGCTTATAAGCTTGCAGCACTAGATGCTTTGGATAATGCTATGATTATTGAACGAACTGTTGATGAAGTTTATGGTATTAGTTTTAATTATAGCCTTATGAATGACGTTATGAGGGTTATGAAAGAAAACGATCTTAAGCAGATAAATCATAGGTTTGAAATTGATTGCTATATGGAATTTGTGATAAGGAAATCATTTTCAATAAAGGTTATTGATAGTTTGAGTAAAATTGAAGGAATTGGAATTGTGTTTTTAAGGGTGGAGTAAAAGAAATCCTTTTATTTTTTTTAAAAAAAAGTTTGGCAAGGGGTAATTCCTCTGTTTCCATTTGTTTATATAAGAGTTGTTAGTTTTATTTGTTGAAAAGAACTAAAAAATTTATGGGTATTAATTTTTTTTATTCAGAATAAATGATTAATTTCCTCGCTTAATTTGAACTGTTGATAAATCTGTTGATAACTATCTATACTTGCATAGATTTGATTGTTTGTCCTTTTTTGGGATTGGTAGCTTAGGGGTATCGCTATATAAAATATCTGAATAAATCAAGAGAAAATAATTATTTATTTATTGAAGATAATCTATAATTTTGAAAACCTAAATCGAATATTGTTTTATACACACATATTACCATTATTTTTAACAACACTACAATGCAAAAAGGACACGACGAAGTATGGAGTAATTGTTTACAGATTATTAAAGATAATTTGGGAAATGAATTCCTATACAAAACTTGGTTCGAACCAATTCGTCCACTTAAACTCGAAAGTAATGTATTGACAATTCAAGTACCAAGTCAATATTTTTGTGAATTTTTGGAAGAACACTATGTGAACTTACTCAAAAAAACAATCAGAAGAGAAATTGGTAAAAGTGCTATGCTCCAATATAGTATAGTGCTTGATTCTCAATCTCATTATGCTTCAATTCAACCCTCAGAAGATAAGTATGCAACTGCAAACTATCCGGTTAATGTTCCTCTAAATATTAATTCAACTCCAACAAAAGATTTTCCAAATCCTTTTATTCTTCCGGGATTAAAGAAAATTAAAATTAATTCTCAGCTTAATGAAGCTCTGTCATTTGATAATTTTGTTGAAGGAGATTGTAATCGTTTGGCTAGAAGTGCTGGTTATGCTGTTGCTCAAAATCCAGGAAAGACATCTTTTAATCCTTTTTTTATATATTCTGGTGTTGGATTAGGCAAAACTCATTTAGCTCATGCTATTGGATTGGAAACTAAAAAGAATTTCCCCGACAAGATAGTTCTTTATGTTTCTGCAGAACAATTTGTTCATCAATATACTGATTCTTGTAAAAATAATACGAGAAATGATTTTCTTCAATTCTATCAAATGATTGATTTATTAATTGTTGACGATATTCAATTCTTTGCGAAGAAAACTGGAACTCAAGATGTGTTTTTTCATATATTCAACACTCTTCATTCATCAGGTAAACAAATAATTATTACTTCAGATAAAACTCCAGCTGAATTATTTGATTTTGAACAAAGGGTAATCTCTCGTTTAAAATGGGGGCTTAGTGCCGATTTACAATCTCCAGACACAAATACTAAAATTAAAATCCTTAAAAGTAAATTATATAAGGACGGTATTGAGATGAGTGATGATATTATTGAGTATTTGGCCTTTAATATCAATACAAGTATTAGAGAATTGGAAGGTGCTTTGATTTCTCTTTTAGCTCAATCTTCTTTTAATAAGAAAACAATTACCATTGAACTTGCTTCTGAAATGATTGATAAATTTATTAGAAGTAATGTAAGAGAAGTTTCAATTGAATATATTCAAAAAGTTGTTTTCGATTATTTCAATATCCCTATTGTTAATATCCAATCCCTAACAAGAAAAAGAGAAATTGTTCAAGCCAGACAACTAGCAATGTATTTTTCTAAAAAACACACTAAAAATTCTTTAGCAATTATTGGGAGCAAATGTGGGAATAAAGACCATGCAACAGTGCTTCATGCATGTAAGGCAGTAAAGAATCTCTACAATACCGATAAAAAATATAAAATCTGGGTTGATGACTTGGAAAAAAGAATAGCAAATTAATAAATGGTTAGTTAAAAGATTATACAATAGTGTATAATCTTTTTTATTTTATATATAATTGGGTGTTTAAACAGAAATCATTACTTTTGCACTGTTTTAAATACATAAAAATTAGAAACGATGAATTTAATATTTCAGACACTCACGTTCTTAGGAGGTTTAGGTCTATTCCTTTATGGAATGAAAACAATGAGTGATTCTTTGCAAAGAATGACTGGTGATAAGCTTAGGAGTTTTCTTTCTAAAATGACATCAAACCCTTTTAGAGGAATATTAACAGGGATGGGAATAACTACAATTATCCAATCATCTTCTGCCACAACTGTAATGGTTGTTAGTTTCGTAAATGCTGGTGCTCTAACTTTAGCAGGCGCTGTTTCTGTTATTATGGGGGCAAATATAGGAACCACAGTTACGGCTTGGATAGTGGCTCTTCTTGGTTTTAAATTCAATATTTCTGAATATATTCTTCCAATTATTGCAATCGCAACTCCTTTATTATTCGTAAGATCTAAAGAAAATTTAGGACATTTTTTAATTGGATTTGGTCTTTTGTTTTTAGGTTTACAAATGATTACTAGTAATGTGCCAGATTTCACAGATGCTAAATACAGTGGTGTTTTAGAGTTTATTGCTGGTATGTCAAATTATGGATTTTTCTCAATACTTTTATTTGTTCTTATCGGAACTATTTTTACTTTCATAATTCAATCCTCTTCAGCAATGATGGCCGTTACTCTTGTTATGTGTTTAAAAGGATTAATTACTTTTGAAATGGGAGCAGCTTTAGTTTTGGGAGAAAATATTGGAACCACAATAACTGCAAATTTAGCTGCATCTGTTGCAAATAAAACAGCCAAACAAGCTGCAAGAGCTCACTTAATATTTAATGTTATTGGTGTTGTTTGGATATTACTTTTGTTTAATCAAGTTCTTTTTGTAATAGATAAGTTCTCAATTAGTGTTGGCGGTGGATCCCCATTTACTAATGTTGCATCAATTCCAACTGCACTAGCACTTTTCCATAGTTTCTTTAATATCTTTAATTCTTTTATGTTGGTTTGGTTTATACCTCAAATTATTAAGATTGTTGAAAGGATGGTTCCAATTTATAAAGATTCTGATGAAGAATTCCGTTTAAAATTTATACCTTCAGGTTATATATCTGCGGGTGAATTAACAATAGAACCTGCGAAAAGAGAAATTGAGATATTTTCTAAAAGGTTAATTAAAATGTATGATATGCTACATCAGTTAACTGAAATTAAGGATGATAAAAAATTTAAAGAGATTTTTGAAAGAGTCTTGAAATATGAAGAAATAACTGATAGGATGGAACTTGAGATTGCAAATTACTTAACAAAGGCATCAGAACATGATTTAAGCCATAAAGCTTCATTATATATTAGTTCGATGTTAAGAATTGTTGATAATCTTGAAAGTATTGGTGATAGTTGTAATCAGATTGCAATAACCCTTGATTCAAAAAAGAAATCGGGTATTGTTTTTGAAAAAGAATTAACACATAAATTAGATATTATGTTTGCTTATGTTCGTGATGCATTAATTTTAATGGATGATAATTTACAATCAGATTATAATGATATTACAGCAGAGAAGGCAAATGAAATGGAAGCAAAAATTAATCAATATAGAGATACATTAAGAGATGAGCATACAGAGGCTATTAAAACTAAACAATACTCTTATCAAACTGGTATTTTCTATAGTAGTCTTTATGCACAATGTGAAAAATTGGCTGACTTTGTAATAAATGTTACTGAAGCAGTTGAAAAAGTTAATGAATAAATAACAGAAATGAA
>JALNVJ010000099.1 GCA_023227645.1 Bacteroidales bacterium
CGACTTATACAGTCATTCCGCCGTCAACACTTAAAGTGTGTCCGTTGATGTATGATGCTTCATCTGAAGAAAGAAAAGCATATACGTTAGCAATTTCTTTTGGTTCTCCAAGACGTCCAATTGGCACCTTAGCTTTCATTCCAGCTAAAACTTCTTCTGGCATAGCAGCAACCATTTCTGTTGAAATAAATCCAGGAGCGACTGCGTTAACTGTTATTCCTTTACGACCAAATTCTCTCGCAAAGGTTTTTGTCATTCCTATTATTCCTGATTTTGTTGCTACATAGTTTGCTTGCCCAAAGTTACCATAAACTCCAACAACAGATGAAGCATTGATTATTCTTCCCCAATTGTTCGCAACCATATATTCGCTAATAATTTTTGAACAATAGAAAACTCCTGATAAGTTAACATCTATAACTTGTTGCCATTGTTGTACTGTCATTTTCTTAACAGAACTATCGCGTGTTATACCTGCGTTATTTATCAGAATATCTATTCTTCCAAATTTGTCGTTTACTGCTTTTGCAGCAATTTCTATTTCTTCGTAGTTTGCTGTGTTTACTTTTGCAAATGTAGCTCCTAACTCACTTGCAAGTGCTTTACCTTTTATTTCGTCAAGGTCCCAAATAATAATATTAGCACCTTCTTCTTTAAATTTTCTTGCTGTTGCTTCACCAATACCAGCAGCTCCGCCAGTAATAATTGCAATTTTGTTTTCTAGTCTTTTCATTTTATATATATTAATCGACCAATATATTAAATAGTGAATTCTATTATAATATTTGATCTGTTAGATTAGTTAAAAACGTTCTTTGTGCATTAGTTTTGCTTCACCAATTATTGCAGCATTACCTTCTGTATCTTCTAATGTACATTTAATTACTCCTCTATGTTTCTCTTCGTTAATTTCAACTGCTTCAAATTTTGCAATATAATCTTTTTCAACGAAAACTGGAGCACGGAAAGCCATTTCTTGGAACATATAAATTGTTCCTTCACCAGGCCAAGTGGTTCCAAAAACTTTTGAGAAAATTGCTCCAGCGAAAAATCCATGAACAATTGGTTTCCCAAATGGAGTCTTAGCTGCATATTCAGCATTTATGTGAATTGGATTATTATCTCCAGATATTTTAGCAAAAGTATCAACATTTGCTTGGGTATATCTAACCTTTTCTGTGTAGGTCTCACCTACTTTTATTTTATTCATATTATTAAAATCTATTTAATGGTAGCATTTTTCAATATAATCGCTGTTCCCATTCCTCCTCCAATACATAGTGAAGCAAGTCCTAAGCTTTTCTTTGAACGTAGCATTTCATGGATTAGAGTTACAATAATTCTACAACCAGAGGCTCCAACTGGATGACCTAAAGCAATAGCTCCTCCGTTAACATTACATCTATCATTGATCCATTCAGGAGTTACATTATGTTGTTGGCAGAGTAAATGACGAACTCCTAGAGCTTGTGCTGCGAATGCTTCGTTAAGTTCTAAAAGTTCAAAGTCTTTTAATTTTAATTTTGTTTTTGAAAGTGCATTTTTAATTGCAGGAACAGGACCTAATCCCATTTTAGTAGGGTTAACACCTCCTTGACCAGATGCAACGATTTCCATTAGAGGGGTAAGGTTGTGTTTTTTTACTGCTGATTCAGAAGCAAGCATAAGAAAAGCAGCTCCATCATTAATTCCAGATGCATTTCCAGCAGTTACAGTTCCTGGGTTTTGGAATGCTGGCCTTAGAAAAGAGAGCTTTTCTAAAGTTGTTTCTCTGTTTGGAAATTCATCTTCTTCAAATATTTTTGAGAATTTTTTAAACTTTACCTCAACAGGTACTATTTCAGTTTTAAATTTCAAACCATCAATTGCTGCAATGGCTCTTTGTTGTGATTGAAACGATAAAATATCTTGTTCTTCTCTATCTATATCTAAGTCTTGTGCTATGTTTTCAGCAGTTATTCCCATATGAATACCAGAAAATGCATCGGTTAACGCATCAGTAATCATATGGTCCTTTACATTGAAGTCGGCCATCTTGGTTCCATTTCTAATTGTTGGAGGGATAATAAACCCTGCTCCAGACATACTTTCTGCTCCTCCTGCAATAATTATTTCTGCATCACCAACACGAATTGAATCAAAAGCATTCATAACAGCTTTCATTCCGCTACCACAAATCATATTTATTCCATAAGCAGGCACTTCGTAAGGAATTCCTGACTTAACGGCAATTTGTCGTGCAACACCTTGAGCCTGACCTGCCATTAAAACATTACCAACAATAACTTCATCAATATCTGAAGCTCTAACCTTGGTTTCAGATAATATTGCTTCAACAACTGAAGCGCCAAATTCTGCAACAGGAACGGTTGATAGTGAACCTAAGAATTTTCCTACAGCAGTTCTTTTAGCCGATACTATATATACTTTCTCCATATTAATTCTATATTTTATTGGTTAATTATTATTGAATTGTTTTATAATTAATTTAATTGCATTGGTTTTAAGTCTTCAGGAATAATGAGTTTAGCTTCTGTTGCTTCTTGAATGTTATCAATAGTAAATTCAGGATGTAATTCTCTTAAAACAATTCCTTCAAGAGTGATATCCATAACGCCCATTTCTGTGATTATCATATTTACCTGACCAGCCGCGGTTAGTGGTAGGTTACAGCTTTTTAATATTTTATGGTTTCCTTTTGCAGTATGTTCCATTGCAAGAATAACTTTCTTTGCTCCTACAACCAAATCCATAGCACCACCCATTCCTGGAACTTTTTTTCCTGGAATCATCCAATTTGCTAGATTTCCTTTTTCATCAACCTGCATTGCTCCTAAAATAGAAACATCCACATGACCTCCTCTTATTATTGAAAATGACATAGCACTATCGAAAGTTGCTCCACCTTCAACTATTGAAGTATATGCTCCTCCTGCATTAACAATTTCTTTATTTTCTTCTCCTTCTTTTGGGTTAGCACCCATACCAATAATTCCATTTTCAGATTGAAGTAATACCTTAACTCCTGGTTTAAGATAATTTGGAATAAGGGTTGGAAGACCAATTCCCAAATTTACAAGATAACCATCTTTTAGTTCGAGAGCAGCACGTTTTGCTATAACATCTCTTATTTCATTTTTATCCATCTCTTATTTCTGTATAATTTTTATTTTATTCTCTTTACAAACTCTTGTGCAATGTAAGAAGCAACATTATCAGCATATGAGTTCATTCCAAATCCTGCATCGTATCCAAGTTCTTTTGCAAGTTCGTGATTGATTCTTGGACCTCCACAACAAAGAATAACTTTATCTCTTAAACCTTCAGCCTCTAACATTTCAACAAGCTCAATTAGGTTTTTGATATGAACGTCTTTTTGAGTAACTGTTTGAGAAACCAAAAGAGCATCAGCTTTCATTTCAATAGCTTTTGCAATAAAATCTTCATTAAGAACTTGACTACCCATATTTAAAGCTTCAATCATATCGTATCTTTCAAGTCCATAATGTCCAGCAAAACCTTTCATATTCATAATAGCATCAATTCCAACTGTATGAGCATCTGTTCCTGTACTTGCACCAATAACAACAAGTTTCCTTCCTATGTTTTGTTTAATATATTCATCTGTTTCGTGCATATCCATAATACAACTGTCAACCTTAGGAACAACAATTGTTGTGAAGTCAATATTATGAGTGCAAGAGCCATAGCAGTTGAAGAAAGTAAAACCTTTAGTTAATTCTTTATAGAAAACGACTTGAGGGTTTTCAAATCCCATTTTCTTCATCAATTGCTTTGCAGCCTCAATTGCTTCATCACCACACTGTACAGGAAGAGTAAAGCTTAATTGAGTTTTACCATCATTCATTGTGTCACCATAAGGCTTTATTTCTTTAAGATTTAGTTCTGCACTAAGTTCTTTCTTATCTGTTGAATATAATCCACCACTCATTATTTCTTATCTTTAATGTTTTTTTATTTTTTTTTCAATAACATTTCTGTCCAATGTTTTTAGGTAATATTATTTACCTTTCATCAGTTCTATAAACGGATTATAATAATGTGTTTCTTTTTCAAACACACCAGCCAATCCTTTTCCTCCATTCTTAGGACGTTTTATATCTGCAAAGATTCCCTTTTCAAGAGCTTCAAATAAACTTTCTTCATCAATTCTTTTCAAAAGACTAATTGCATCTTCCAGAACCTGTTGAGCTCTCTTTTGCATCATGCCGTCCTTTTTAAATTCAACTTCTTGACCAATAGCCTTCATGTTATTAAATATATACTTAGCATTTTCGATTGCAATATATCTATCGCTCATAAAAGGAGTGTGAACGGCTTCGGTCATCATACCCAAAAGCTGTAGTCCTTGTCCTGTCCAAATACTTATTGCGTTGAAAAGTGCATTTTGAATTTGGCCACGGAATATATTACCTGTCATAAATTTTGTTGGAGGCATATATTTAAGAGGAGCATTAGGGAAGATTTCACGAGTCATTTGAGCCTGTGCAAGTTCGAATAGAAATCCGTTTTCAAGCTCAGGATCCATTTCGAAGGCATGTCCAAGTCCCATTTGTTCTTCGGGAAGTCCTGCTGCAAAAGCTAGTTGTTCGTTAATTAGGTCGGAAGCCAAAACAGTATGAGCTTCTTCAAAAGCATCTGCTGTTGTAAGGTAATTGTCTTCTCCTGTATTAATAATAACTCCAGCAAATCCATTAATAATTCTTGAGAAATATTGGTCAACAAGAGTTCTTTGCATATTTATATCACGGAAAAGAATACCATAAAGAGCATCATTCAACATAACGTCTAATCCTTCTATTGCACCCATAGCTGCAATTTCTGGCATACAAAGACCAGAGCAATAATTGCAAAGTCTTATATATCTTCCAACTTCTTGACCAACTTCATCTAATGCCTTACGCATAATTCGGAAGTTTTCTTGAGTTGCAAAAGTTCCTCCAAAGCCTTCAGTTGTTGCGCCATAAGGAACATAATCTAATAGGCTTTGACCTGTTGTTCTAATAACAGCAATAATATCAGATCCCTGACGAGCAGCAGCTTGTGCCTGAATAACGTCTTCGTAGATGTTTCCAGTTGCTACAATAACGTATAAATAAGGTTTTTCACCTTCACAATTGTTTGCAATAAAGTTTTCTCTCTTATGGCGATTATTTAGAATACGTTCTATACTTTTATCTATATAAGGTTGAAGGGCTTTATGTGCTCTTTCTTCTTCGCAAAGAGGAAGAGAAGTGATATCTAATTCGTTTTGACTAGTTTTTTCTGCAATTTCTTGAGGGCTTAGTCCTGTTGCAACGATTGCATTACCTAAGAGAAATAACACACCGTGATTAAGCATTCCTTTGTCCTTAATAAAATCCACTAAAACATTAGGAAGGGGAACTTCATTAGAATTAATATCATCAATACCCACCAATCTGCATAATGTACGCTCAACAGCAACAGTAGAATAACTGTCAACAAAGGTTTGAACGTCATTAGAAATATTTTTAGCTAATTGTTTCGCATAATCAACTTTCTTAAAGTCTAATCCTAACTTACTTTCTTTCATATCAATATTTAATGTAATAGTAATAAAATCAACAATTACACTCTAAAAATAGCAATGTAATTGGAGGCACAAAGATAAGAAGAAAATGTAACCTTACCTATAAATAATTGAAAAATACTTAATCTTTTAGTAGATAAAGGATTTTATATTGTAATAGGATTTAGTTTCTATAAATATTATCTTGTTTTATTTTGTCTTCAAATTTAACTATATATAGTCGCTTAATCTTTATCATTATTGCAAAAATAGAAAGAAGATGGTTTTTACATTGAAAGACCGTTGTAAAATCCAACGCACTCTTTAAATAAGTTTTTATGTATCTTTGAGGACAGATTAGTGCTCTGAGTTTAGATCTATACTTTCCCGTTTACACAAAATATTGTACAGTTTCCTTACTCAAAATTTTTCCTTAATAAAAAAAGATTTTTCCTTAATAAAAAAGTTTTTTTCCTTAATATAA
>JALNVJ010000100.1 GCA_023227645.1 Bacteroidales bacterium
AGTTTAAATAAATTAGTTGAGATTTTCAACCAGTCGATATCTAGTTTCTTCTTTTCGCTAATAAAAACTTCCTCTAATTCATCTTTCGGAATATTTGGATTTTTTTGATTAAAGAAAAATATATTTAGCAATATAGGAAAAGAGCCTTTAGAATTTATGGTAGTATCTTTGCATTCGGAACAAAGAATAAAAGATAAAATTAACTATGAGTAATAATGATTCTACAAAACAAGACTATTTAAGAAGAGTAAACCTTGTTATTGACTATATTGATAAAAATTTAGACAAAGAAATAACCCTTTCTACTCTTGCAGAAATATCATCATTCTCTCCTTTTCATCTTCATAGAATAGTTCGTGCATTCTTAAACGAACCAATAGGAGTTTATATAACAAGGCAAAGAGTTAAAAAAGCAGCATCATTAATTCGTAGTACAGATTTATCCATTCAAGATATTGCATTTATGATAGGATATGATATGCCTTCATCTCTTTCCAAAGCATTTAAGCAACTTTATAATATATCTCCAACAGAATACCGAACCAATAAAAAAATAGTAATTATGAACAGAAACATTTCAACTGAAGATTATGAACTTCAAGAACCAAAAATTGTAGAGCGTCCTGATAGTAAAGTTATCTATATACAGATAATTGGACAATATGGAAATGAAGAATACAATGGAGCGTGGGAAAGAATATGCCAATTTGCAGGTAAAAACAATCTCTTTTGGCAAAAGAACGAGTTTTTAGGAATTGGACATGATGACCCATCAGTAACAGAAGCATCTAAATGTCGTTATGATGCTTGTATTACAATTGAAAGAGATGTAAAACCAGAAGGAGAAGTAGGATTTAAAACCATAAAAGGAGGAAAATATGCAGTGTTTTTCCATAAAGGTCCTTACGATAAATTTCAAATAATATATAATGCAATATTTAGAAAATGGCTCCCTGAAAGTCCTTACCAACTAAGAGAATCTCCAAGCTTTGAAAGTTATATTAATGATCCTTGCAAAGTCAAACCAGAAAACTTAGAAAGCTTAATCTATATACCAATTCAATAAAGAGCATTAAGTAAAATAAAAATGAAAACCCATTGAAATCTAATCGATGGGTTTTCTATTAAAAACAAGAATAATTAGATTTACTTATTTTTCTTTTATCAAACCTTGGTTAAAAGCTTGAATTAATCTCTTTAAGTCATCAATTTGACGATAAAGTTCCGCTCCTATTTCTGTGTCTTTTACTAAAATTGGAGTTGAATGGGATTCTATTTTAAAGTTTTTTGAAATAATATCAGATTCATTTTCTATTGCCTCTTGTCGAGAAGAAAATGGCTCGTGTTCTACTAGGAACATTCTCACTGAGCTATAAACTAATGTGTATCCACCAATTCCTGTTTGTTGTTGGTATGTTTTTGACATTCCTCCATCTATTACTAATAGCCTACCATTTGCTAATATTGGGCTCTCCCCTTTCTTAACCTTAACTGGTATATGTCCATTAATTATTCTAGCATTCCTATTATTTAGTCCAAATTCATTAAGAATCATTTCGCAAAAAGGTTCTTCATGTCTTAGTTTAAAATAAATATCAAGGATTTCATCTTGTTGTTTTTTGTCATCAATCAAATATCTCTCATAGGTTGCCATTTTATGCTTCCCAAATATTGGGGAGACTGGTCCTGACCATAGATACCAGAAATAATCTCCGTCATTTGTTTCTTCTTCGGTGTTATTTCTATTTAACCATACGTTTCTAATTGTTTTTTCTAGTATATCACAAAGTTCTTTTCCTTTAACCATTTTCCCTTTATGATTAAATTCTCTAAATTCTGTTTCATTCTTCATAGGTATACATCCGTGAAGCATTAGATTATTGTTAAAGGTCAAATAAATGCTTCCTTTTGCAAACAAAAATGATATATGGTCTTGCATTTTGTAGGAGTTAAGGAATGAGTATTTGAGTTTATTCATAACAAATTCCTCTTCTGGAGTTAAGGTATATGGATCCTTAGGATCAATTGTTGGATATTCTTTATCCAATAGGTCATATGTCTTTCCCATAATTGTAATTGTACCTTTATCATAGTCAACCTTATCTAATAATAAACGATGATCCATTTCAAAGTTAGGGTTTCTTTTAATAAGTTGTCCCTCAAGTTTAAAACTAATAACTGCTATTGCCTTATGAATTATAGTCATTAGTCTAACATTAGAGTCTTTAAAGTTTTCTGGTTCTGTTCCCTTTGGAATAAAAGGAATTGCTAGATCGTTTTCATATGTTGAAAGTGCAAAACTAACTAGTGACATAAGATTTATACCGTAATCGTCTTCAGTGGTATCAAGACTACCATAACGGGCTGTTAAACGAATAACCTCTGCAATATCTAATTTATTCCCACAAGCGGCTCCCATCCAAATAATATCATGGTTTCCCCATTGAATATCAACTGAATGATGGCCTTTAAGCTTTTCCACAACATCAACTGCCTTTGGTCCTCTATCATAGATGTCACCAATAATATGAAGACGGTCAATTAGCATTCTTTTTATAAAAACACAAATTGATTCTATAAAATAATCTGAACGCTTAAGGTTAATTATAGATTTAATAATGCTTTCGTAGTAGTTTTTTTTATCTGGATTAGTTTCGTTTAGTAGCTCATCAATAATAAAAGCATATTCTTCTGGCATTGCTTTTCTTACCTTTGAACGTGTGTATTTCTTAGTTACTTCTTTTGCTAATTCAACTAATCGATTTAAGGTAATGCTATACCATTCTTCATTTACTACTCCATGAGAAATAAGACTCCTTAATTTCTCATTTGGATAGTAAATTATCGTTGCAAGTTGGTTCTTTTCGGCTTTTGTTATTTTATTTCCAAAAACATCTTCAATTTTTCTCTTAACAGAACCTGAGGCATTTGATAAGATATGATTGAATGTGTCATATTCGCCATGAATATCGGTAACATAATGTTCAGTTCCCTTTGGCAAAAGTTGAATTGCTTCAAGATTAATTATCTCAGTACTTGCTGCCTGTATGGTAGAGAAGTTTTTTGAAAGCTCTTGTAAGAATTTTAATTCATCATTGCTAATTGCATTCATAACATATATTTTTTATTAATACTATAATTATGCCATAACTATTATTTAATTCTCTGGTTTTATTTTAGGAAAATCGTATTCAAAGGTTGGGTAGTTTGGTTTACCAATTATCTTTGATAGAAAGTCGGTAAAATAGTCGGTAAAAGTAAAAGTATTTTCATCGAAATATTCTTTTGGAAGTGAAAGATTGCCAATTGATGACATATCAATAGCATCACAGTTATACTCCTCAACCTCTTCTGTAGGCAAAATATACTTCATAACTGGCATCTTTCCATAATCTTCTCTTAAAATCAAGTCAACAACTTTATCAGCCAAAGCAAGGGTTAATTTTTTATCATATTCAAAACACCTTCCTCCTCTTGGATAATACCCTGTTACTTGAGAACGAGTTTGAATTTTTAGTGTTGAAGATATTTCATGAGCAATTATTCCGCTAATACCTCCTAAGAGTGCGTGACCATACTCATCTAATTCCTTTGAAGCATAAACAACATCAGTCTTTCCAGTTTTTTCATTATACCATTTAACCCCTTCAGAAACTGAAATTAAGACTGTTTGTTTTCTTTTGTATCTTTCGTTTACAATATTAAAGAAATTTTCTTTTCTTTCTTTTGTCATTTCAATTTCGGGCACTAATGAAATCTTAGCTCCACCAAAAGATCCTGCACCAGTTAACCATCCTGCATTTCTTCCCATAACTTCCATAACCATTATTCTGGAATGACTTTCGGCATTGGTTTTGATAATTGAGGCAAACTCTGCAATTCTGTGAGCAGCTGAAGGATAGCCTGGACAAATAACTGATTCTATTTCTTTACCACCAAAACTATGGCTTGTAAGTGTTCTTAAATCATTATCAATAGTTTTTGGAAAACCAATAACAGGAATACCTTCTTGTTCGTATAATCGTTTGGCAGCACCATTTGTATCATCTCCTCCTATAGTTACAAGAATATCTATCTTATATCTTTTCAAATTTTTAATTACTTGGGAGGTTCTGTCTTCAGGGTTTGATTTAGAAGGGAAAGGATTAGTTCTTGAAGAGCGGATTGCTGTTCCTCCATAATAGCTATTATAGGGTTGATTGGTTAAATCCACAATATCACCATCTCCTAAAAGACCTAACCAACCTTTTTTGATACCATAAACTTTAAAACCTAACATTGAAGCTCTGTTTCTTACTGCATCAATACTTGAGTTTATTGCAGGAGTATCTCCTCCTCCCGATAATATTGCTATTGTTTTACCCTTGAAGAGTTTATCGTCTACCATAATTTAATTTTTTATTAAGAATAATATGATGTAATTATTTAATTATATATTTAATGCAAAAATAGAAAAGAACTTTGACTAATCAAAGCAATTCTCTTCAATTTGCAAAATTAATTCTTCGTACCATTTTTCTCCAAATTTTCGAATCAATGGAGTTTTAAGCATTTTGTAAAGCGGTAGTTTTTGCTTTTCTCCCTCAATAACTGCACTCTTGCAAACGTCCCAAACATGGTAGTTAACAGCAATAAACTCACCATAGTTTTCAACCCTTATTGGATAAAGATGACAAGAAATTGGCTTTTGAAAATCTACCTTTCCATCCTCATAGGCTCTTTCAATGGCACATTTAGCTATTTCACCATCATAGGATAAAAACACGCAATCTTTGCTATCGATTAATCTAGTACATAAATCTCCAGTTATATCGATATCCGATACTCCATTAATTTCAATTTCTTTAATACCTTTTTCTGTAAGGTAAGGTTTAATTTGAGGTAGTATTTTCTTTAATATTTTCACTTCTTCCTTCTCCAAAGGTGCCCCAGCATCTCCTTCAACACAACATTTTCCCTGACATTTTAGGAGGTCGCAACAAAAGTTTACATACTTAATGTCTTCACTGACAATAGAATTTTGAACAACTAACATGTAAATAGCTTTATTATTATTAATTAATAAGGTCTGTTTTCAATCTTCAAAATTACCAAATATTCCTTTAAGACTATAATTAATTCCATAATTTAATTTTATCTAACTAATCTAAATCACTATAATCAAGAAAGAAATTCTTTAAACTAAGGAAGAAATTCCTAAGATGTACATCTCAGTGTGCTAAGATGTACATCTCAAGACGCTAAGATGCACATCTCAGTAAGCTAAGATGTGCATCTCAGTAAAACTAAACAAAGATGTAGAAATTTATTAGTTCGTTTAAAGAATTTCTTTCTTGATTCTAATAATTTTATTTATAAAAATATTCAAGTAATTTGAGATATTATTCCAATTTTCCTTATATTAATTGGAGTATAATATAATATTATTTGTATCTTTGTAGCTTATATAAAGAATAGTAATTAATCTAATATCTTAAAGAGATATGTTGAAACAAAGAATATCCTTATTATTTGCACTATTAATTGGCTTTGCATTTGCTGTTGAAGCTCAGATTGTTCCAGTAACTACAAGCGATTACGGATTAATGGGTTATCCCCTAACACTTCGTTATCAAAAATATGCAACTGATACCAATTATGTTAAAAAAGAACAAAAGACAAGCTTTATTGATGATTACCAAATGACCTTTAATGATAACCGTCGATTGGTTAATAGGCAACATTTTATTGGTGGCAATAAAGATAGATATACAGTTTTCTCTTATGATAATATAACTCGTGATCTTTTAAAGGAAGAGTTATTTGAGGCAAATGGGAAGATTGTTTCAACTATAAATCATAAATATGGCTATTTAGGAAGAGTTGAAGAAGTGATTACTGTTGAGTATCCTGCATCACTTGGAGGAGCAAATAAAATGGTAAGCAAACAAACATATAAATGGAATGGCAAAGGACAATTGTCAGAATACTCAATATTTGGAGATGATGCTACAAGACAAAAGACAATTGAATATTATTATGGACC
>JALNVJ010000101.1 GCA_023227645.1 Bacteroidales bacterium
GAAATCGTTTAAGATAGATTTACATAAGCGTAATACTGTATTTTTGATTTATAATTAAAGAAACATGAAACCACTTGCAGCAAGCCTTAGACCAAATAGTTTAGATGAATATATTGGACAAGCTCACTTGGTAGGAGAAGGAGCGATACTTAGAAACGCTATTGAAAGTGGGAATATCCCTTCAATGATTCTTTGGGGACCTCCTGGAGTTGGAAAAACAACTCTTGCAAATATTATTGCCAATAAACTTTTATGCCCATTTTATTCTCTTTCAGCAATAAATTCAGGAGTAAAAGATGTTCGTGAAGTAATTGAAAAAGCTAAGCAAGGAGATAGAGCAATTCTTTTTATTGATGAAATACATCGTTTTTCTAAAAATCAACAAGATTCTTTGCTTGGTGCAGTTGAACAAGGTATAATAACTCTTATTGGTGCAACAACAGAAAATCCTTCCTTTGAAGTAATAACTCCTTTACTTTCTCGCTGTCAAGTTTTTATTCTTAAAAGCTTAGAGAAAGAAGATCTTTTAAATTTAATCAATAAAGCAGTAGAATATTATAAAGAAAAAGAAGATAAAATAATTGAAATAAAAGAGTTAGAGAGCTTAATGAGAATTAGTGGAGGAGATGCACGAAAACTTTTGAATGCAATTGAAATAGTGGTTTCTCAATTAGGTAATGATAATATAATAACAAATGATAATGTCTCATTAATCATTCAACAAAATCTAACTTCTTATGATAAGAAAGGTGAAGTGCATTATGATATTATTTCTGCCTTTATTAAGAGTATGAGAGGTTCAGACCCTAATGCTGCCGTATATTGGTTAGCAAGAATGATTTTTTCAGGAGAAGATGCTTTATTTATTGCTCGTAGGATGCTAATCCTTGCATCAGAAGATATTGGAATGGCAAATCCAAATGCACTCTTAATTGCAAATGCTTGTTTTGAAGCAGTAAATAAAATTGGTTATCCTGAATGTAGAATCATCCTTTCTCAAACAGCTGTTTATCTTGCAACATCTCCAAAAAGTAATTCAACTTACATGGCAATTGATACAGCATTAGACCTTATTAAAAAGACAGGAGATTTGCCAGTGCCTCTTCATTTAAGAAATGCTCCAACAACTCTTATGAAAGAAATAGGATATGGAGATAATTACAAGTATGCTCACAGTTATGATAATAATTTTGTGCCAATGCAATTTCTTCCTGATGGATTAAAAGGTACAAAGCTTTATGAAACAGGGAACAATCCAAAAGAAAATGAAATACATAAACATCTAATTCAGATGTG
The DNA here is from genome assembly GCA_023227645.1 of Bacteroidales bacterium. Lineage (GTDB taxonomy): Bacteria > Bacteroidota > Bacteroidia > Bacteroidales > P3 > UBA10566. Next base: position 1,297 of record JALNVJ010000101.1, read on the forward strand.
GAAAGATTATTATAATTATTAAAATGGGATTTGAAATAAATTTCTTAGGTCCAAAAGTAAAGGTTGAAAATACATTTGTCTTAAACACCAAACTATGGACAGCTGACGACAAGCTTATTATGGCACCAATGCATGCCATAACAAATTATGTCTTTCGTAATTCGTTTGATAAGGTATTTCCAGAGGCTATTGATAAGGCAATAACTCCTTTTATTTCCCTAACACATGGTAATCTAACTTTCAATAAAAGAAAATACTCAGATATTCTAATAGAAAATAATACTTCAAGTTTTGATATAATACCACAGGTTTTAGGTAATGACCCAAAAGGAATTATTGACCTATGTGAAATATCTTCTCAGCTAGGCTATAGGGAGGTTAATTGGAATATTGGGTGTCCTCAAGATAGGATAATGAATAAGGATAGGGGAGCAGGACTTCTTAGAGATACTGATAGGATAGAGAAAATTCTTTCTGAGGTTCTAGATAATATTGATATCAATTTCTCAATAAAAATTAGACTTGGCAAAAGTTCCAAAGAAGATATTTCAAGATTAATTCCAATCATTAACCAATATCCCATTAGTAATGTTATTATTCATCCTCGTTTGGCAATAGATAAATATGAAAAGGAGGTTGATTTGGATTCATTCGAAGAGTCAGCTAAGCTAATTAATAAAAGAATTATATATAATGGGGATATTTTTTCAAAAGAGGATTTCAATAAATTAAAACTCCGATTCCCAAATATAAATGATTGGATGATTGGTAGGGGTCTATTATTTAATCCTTGTCTTGCATCTGAAATAAAATCAATTAACTATATTGATAAAAAGGAAAGATTGCTTGCCTTACATTCAGAGTTAATTAGAGAGGGTGTTTCCCTGAATAAGTTAAAAGGATGTTGGAGTTATTTTTTGTTTGGATTAAATTGGCAAGAGGATAAAACAAAAATCCTTTTCAACTGCAAAACAATAGAAGATTTCGATAAGTTTGTTGGAGATAATATTTATGATTAGAAAATTAATATATAAAAATATTGAGCAATGGATTTAGTAGCCGATAACGTTATCTTGGTAGGAGCAATCCTAATATTTATTAGTATATTACTAAGTAGGGTTAGTTCTAGATTTGGAATCCCAACACTGCTTATTTTTCTTGTTGTTGGAATGATATTTGGGAATGATGGTTTGGGGCTTGAATTTTATAATCCAGGTATAGCTCAGTTTATTGGGATTATAGCTCTAAGCATTATTTTGTTTTCGGGAGGTATGGAAACAGAGTTTAAAGAGATTAAACCCATATTATCACAAGGAATAGTCTTATCAACAATGGGAGTACTATTAACTGCATTAATAACAGGATTTTTTATTTTTTGGATATCAGGCTATACATTCACAAATATCTACCTCCCTTTCACAGCCTCTTTACTCTTAGCCTCAATAATGTCCTCGACCGATTCCGCATCTGTTTTCAATATTCTTAAAACACAGAAGATAAAACTAAAGAACAATCTTCGTCCAACCCTAGAACTAGAAAGCGGGAGTAATGATCCAATGGCATATATGCTAACAATTACTTTAATACAATACATTACCTCTGAACATTTAGGAGTTGGCTCTGTTATTGGGCTTTTCTTTATTCAGTTTATTGTTGGAGGAATAGTTGGTTTGGTAGTTGGCAAGCTTTCTGTTCTTCTGATAAATAAGATAAAAATACCATACCCATCTCTATATCCTCTTCTTCTTCTAAGTATCCTCCTTTTTACTTATGCCATAACGGATATTATGAACGGAAATGGGTATTTGGCAGTATATATATCTGGAATAATAGTTGGGAACAACAAAATTGCATTTCAAAAAGAAATAACATCGTTCTCAGATGGGCTAACAATGTTTGCTCAATTAATAATGTTCCTTTCCCTAGGATTATTAGTTAGTCCAAGCGATATGCTAAGTGTTCTCCCTGTTGGAATAATAATAGCTGTGTTTATGATTTTAGTTGCTAGACCACTTAGTGTTTTTATTTCCTTGGCACCATTTCGTAAAGTAACTTTAAGATCAAAAGCCTTTCTCTCATGGGTAGGATTAAGAGGAGCAGTACCAATTATCTTTGCAACCTATCCTGTAGTTGCCAGTATAGAATATTCTGATCAGATATTTAATATTGTCTTTGTAGTTACTTTGGTTTCACTTATTATTCAAGGGATGACAATAACAACAGTTGCAAGTAAGCTCAAGCTTGATATGCCATTTGATGATAAAGAAAGCGATTTTAAGGTAGAGATTCCAGAAGAGTTAAATGTTAAGTTAAGAGAAATTCAGCTATCAAAGAAAACTCTTGATAAAGGAAATACACTTGAGCTTATGGATATTCCTGATAAAACATTAGTAATGATGATAAAAAGAGGAATGGACTTTATAGTTCCGAATGGTCAAATGGAACTTATGGAAGGTGATATATTACTTTTAATTGCCGAAGATGAACAAGACAGAATAGCCGATTATTACAGCCATATCGACGACAGCCATATCGGCTCATAAGAAAAAAAAATAGAGGCTATCAAAAATCAATGATAGCCTCTTTTAACTTAATAAAAAAAACAAAAAGTTCTTAGTAGTTCTTTGGTTGTATTTCAAAATAAGCCTTAGGATGCTTACATGCAGGACATTTTTCAAGAGCTTTCTTTCCAAAATGAACATATCCGCAATTTCTGCAATACCAGAACACTTCTTCTTCTTTTTCAAAAACTTGGTTCTTTTCAATATTTTCAACTAATTTTCTATAACGTAGTTCGTGTTCTTTCTCAACCTTAGCAATTTGTTTATAAGTAGTTGCAATTTCATGAAAACCTTCTTCCTCAGCAATGCGAGCAAATTCGGGGTATAGATCAGTCCATTCTTCATTTTCACCATCCGCAGATGCTTTTAAGTTATCTAAAGTATTACCAATAACTCCAGCAGGGTATGATGCAGTAATTTCAACCATGCCGCCCTCTAAAAAGCGGAAAAATGCCTTAGCATGTTGTTCTTCTTGGTGAGCAGTATCAGCAAAAATTGCAGCAATTTGCTCATAACCTTCTTTCTTTGCTTCTTTTGCAAAAAAAGTATAACGATTCTTTGCTTGAGACTCTCCAGCAAAAGACTTCAATAAATTCTTTTCAGTTTTAGTTCCTTTAATACTCATAATTTTTTTATTTTATTAATAGGTTAATTTGTATTTCAACGTAGCAAAATTACTAAATATAAATTGTGAAAACAAATAAATCGCATATAAATTGTCAATAAAAAATAAAAAGTTATACATTTGCAATCTAAATAAAAAGAATATGAATAGAACTAGTTTTATTGCAAATGTCCAAGAAGGTTTAAGAAATCATTGGGACAGCCTAGCATTATCTAACTATAAAGAAGAGCCCAAGACTTATTCTGAAGTAGCTACTCAAATCGCAAGACTTCACATTTATTTTAAAGAATCAAAGATAGAAAAAGGAGATAAGATTGCTCTTTGTGGAAGAAACTCAAGCAATTGGGTGATTTCTTATTTTTCCATACTAACCTATGGAGCAGTAGCCGTTCCAATTCTTAATGAATTTAAACCAGAATCAATTTATAATTTAACCAATCATTCCGAAGCCAAACTACTTTTTGTTGGAGATGCAATATGGGAAGCAATAGATGAAACTCAAATGCCGAATCTTAATGCAATAATTTTAATGCCGGATTTTAGTTTGGTAGCTTGTCATAATGAGGATTGTAAGAAAGCTTTCGAAAAGGTGAGCGAGAACTTCTTAATACAATACCCGAATGGTTTTTCAAGAGAAAATATAAATTATGAATTGGATAATCCTGAAGACTTAGCAATAATAAACTATACCTCTGGCACATCATCAATGTCAAAAGGAGTGATGATTTCCTATAAAGCCCTAAACTCAAACCTACTCTTTGCAACCGACACCATGCCTTTTATGAAACCAGGATTTAATATTGTTTCAATGCTACCAATGGCTCATATGTATGGGCTAAGCTTTGAAATAATATTCCCTTTTATTTCAGGAGTTCATATCCATACCCTAACAAAGGTGCCAAGTCCAGCCATCGTTGCCGAAGCATTTGCACGAATTAAGCCCGATCTAATAATTTCAGTACCCCTTATTATTGAAAAGATATATTATAATAAGATTAAACCAGCAATAGATAAACCGCTCACAAAGATATTGCTAAATCTTCCAATAATAAACCGACCAATAAGAAAAAAAATACTCAATTCTCTAAATCAGGCTTTCGGAGGAAAGTTCTATCAAATCATTATTGGAGGAGCAGCCATAAACCATGAAGTAGAGAAGTTCTTTAAGAAGATTGGATTCAAATACACAGTAGGATATGGGATGACAGAATGTGCACCAATCCTAACCTATTCCGATTGGTCAACATTCTTATCAGGCTCATGTGGAAGACCAGTAGATAGGATGCAAATAAAGATAGACTCTATCGACCAAGCTAATATTGTAGGGGAGATCATAGCAAAAGGAGATAATGTCACTATGGGCTATTTTAATAACCCTGTTGCAACATCCGCAGCATTCACAGAAGATGGATGGTTTAGGACAGGCGACTTAGGCATAATTGATAAGAAAGGAAACCTATTTATAAAAGGTAGATCTAAGAATATGATACTTTCTTCCAGTGGACAGAATATATA
>JALNVJ010000102.1 GCA_023227645.1 Bacteroidales bacterium
AATACTTATAATGGAAGTGATCAAGCTAACTTTGTTCAACTTATATCAACTTCCAATAAAGGAGTGATAGATGCTTTTAATAATATAATTCAAGAAGGAAAAATTAAAGTTACTTATGTGCCGGGAAATCACGATTTAACTATAACTGCTGAAAATGTTGACCTTATTCTTCCAGGGATAAATCAGGCACGTGACAATGAACTGGGATTGGGTACATACACGCCATCGGATATGCCAATATTGGCAATTGAACATGGACACCGCTACAATTTTTTCTGTGCACCCGACCCCATTTCAAATCAAATTATTGCCCCTGGCACCATATTGCCTCCAGGATATTTCTTTACAAGAATAGCTGCACTTCACCATATACAAGAATGCCATACTGCTGGCGACACAATACAAGTTCTTACTCAAAATACTTCTGGCAATGAAAGCCAAAATCTACTATTCACATATTGGAGAGTATGGCAATGGGCAGTAAATTATCTGCCAATAGAAAATAAATTTGATGAGAATATTATTGTAACTAATGTTGATGGATTCACTGGCACTTATTCTATAAACGATTTATTGCCTTATCAAACAAGTACTGGTGGGCTTATAAGTGTTAATCTTTATAATGGAATTCAGGACACATGGAATCAAAGACAATCACTCAATCATGTGGCAGTTAATATTCCAGCTAGTCAAGCAATTGCAAATTCTGCCGTTGCAAGTGAATCGGATAATCAGGCAAAGAATCAATATTTTTTAAATCCAAATTCAAATAAAAGAATTGTTGTCTTTGGACATACTCACGATGCTAAAATTATTTCATCTACAAACAATAACGAACAAAAAACAATATATGCAAACTCTGGAACATGGATTGATAATAATAATTCAGCTCCAACAACAATGAATTTTGTAGTAATTACCCCACAAAATGCCAATGCTTCTTCTAAAACATTTGTAAAACTTTACAACTATCAAAATGGAGTTGTAACAAAAATGGCGGAAGACTCAATGCACTATTAACGGTAAATAGAAGAAACCTCTCTCCAATATATCAAGATAATTCTAATTTATTTACTAATTATACTATTATATACTTTATCGTCCTTTATTACTTTTATTGCTTTTTGAAGTCCATCGTCTGTTTCTTTAATGGATTGGTAATAATAATTTACTCCATATAGATTTCTCGCAATCATAGCCTTTAAAGTTGCCTCAATAAAAAGATTTGATCTACTTATCATTTCTTTCATCTTATCATCTTCTTTTTTAGCTTGTGTAATAACTTCATTTAAAAGTTCTTTATCGGAAAGGAGTTCTTTCGCATAGGTTTCATACGAGCTATAGTTTTGAGATACTGTATCCTTAGTTTGTTTAATAATATAGTTTAGAACCATTGAATTTACCCATTCCTTCTTTATTTCGTTTTGTTCAACTCCTTCTTTTTTTGCAAACGCACTAAACTTATCCATTAAATTAAGACTTGAATATGATCTATTATAGTCCTCAAAAGTTGGATTCTCTCTAAGAAAACTCTCTCTATTTTCTTCCATCCATTGCATAGAGAAATTATTAAAAACTCCTTTTGAGCGAAGGTTGATTAAATAATCAGAAGCTCTTGAAGTGTCAATCGGAACAAAGACGTCTGGCATTATTCCACCCCCACCATATACAATTCTTCCGTTTGCAGTTGTGTATTTAAGAGAATCTGGGAAAGTTATTGAATCAGGAGTGATAAGTTCTTTGTGTTGATAGCGTTTCATATAGTCATTATAGTATGAATCTAAACCGTCATCCCAAGGCTTTTGAATACATCGTCCACTTGGAGTGTAATATCGTGAAGTTGTTAATCTTATTTGAGAACCATCGGGCAAGTTAAACGGTCTTTGAACTAAACCCTTACCAAAACTCCTTCTGCCTACAATAACTCCTCTATCCCAGTCTTGAATTGCTCCTGAAACAATTTCTGAAGCAGATGCAGAACTTTCATCAATTAATAATACCACCTTTCCTTTCTCAAAAGCCCCCTTTCTTTCTGCATTAAAATCATATCTTGGAGATGAAACACCTTCTGTATATACTAAAAGCTTATTGTCACTTAGGAACTCATCACATATTTTAAATGCAACATCTAAATATCCACCGCCATTTCCTCTAAGATCAAAGATTAATTCTTTCATTCCTTGTTTCTTTAGGCCTTCAATTGCCTCAACAACTTCTTCTGTTGATTTTTGAGCAAATCTATCAAGGCGAATATACCCAAGAGTTTTATCCAACATAAACCAAGTATCAACACTAGTAATAGGTATCTTATCTCTAATGATTTCAAATACAATAGGTTCTTTTCTCCCTCTTCTTTCAATAGTTAACTCAATCTTAGTACCCTTTACTCCTCTTAAGTTATTAAAAACAAAATCATTCTTAATTGTATCACCTGTTGCAAATTTATCCCCAACTTTAATTATTTTATCTCCTGGCATAACTCCAACTTTTTCCGAAGGACCTCCTCTAATAACATCAACCACATGAATTGTATCTTTCATTATTTGAAAAGAAATTCCTACCCCATCAAAGTTCCCAACTAATGGTTCATTCATTTTTTGTACATCTTCCTTTGAAATATAAACAGAATGAGGATCTAATTCTTTCAACATATTAACAATTCCCTTTTCAACAATTTTTGGCATATCAGGCTTTTCAGCATAATAATATCTTATCATATTTAAAGTAAAAGACATCTTGTTATCTGTTAATAATAGTTCAGACTTATCAACATTTTGAGCAGTTAAAAATGTGGGAATTAATAAAATTAAAGAAAAAATAATTTGTTTCATAGCAATAATAAATTATACTTTGTCGTTAATAAAACTTGAGATGCAAAAGTAATAATAAAAAATTAAATATTGATGAGCTTATACACAATAATATTAGTAGTTCTGTTAGCAGTTTCCTTTATTGGTTTATGGAAAATCTTCCAAAAGGCTGGTTACAAAGGATGGTATAGTATTGTTCCGATACTTAACGCATGGTATGCAGTAAAAATTATAAATAAAAAGTTTTGGTGGTTTATTTACTGCCTAATTCCTTTTATTAATATATTTGTTGCAATGCTTATCATTATAGAAATAATGAAAAGCTTCCGTAAAAACGGCTTACTAATACAAATTGCCGGTGTAATATTTCCTTTTATTATTTTACCTTGGTTGGGCTTTTCTAAAAAAGAAACATATACTCATCCTTCAGAACTTCCAGAGATAAAGAACTCTGCAGTTAGAGAATGGGCTGATGCAATTCTTTTTGCGGTTATTGCAGCTTCAATAATTAGAATGTTTTTCTTCGAAGCATACACAATCCCTACTTCATCTATGGAAAAATCACTCTTAGTAGGAGATTACCTTTTTGTAAGTAAAGTAGCGTATGGTCCAAGAATACCAAATACTCCAATTGCATTTCCATTAGTTCATCACACTATTCCGGGATTGAATATTAAATCCTACGTTGAATGGCTTAAATTGGATTACCACCGCTTCCCTGGCATTAGCCACATAAAGAGAGGGGATGCTGTAGTGTTTAATTTCCCTGATGGAGATACACTTTCATCAACATATCAAAGCGCAGAAAGTTATTATAGTTTGGTAAGAAAATATGGAAGAGATAGAGTTTGGAATTCGCCTCAAGAATTTGGAGATATTATTGTTAGACCTGTTGATAAGAGAGAGAATTTTATTAAAAGATTAATTGGTCTACCGGGAGAAACCCTACATATTGAGAACCAAGTTGTGTTTATTGATGGCAAGGCAATTGAAAGCCCAAAAGACTATCAAATTACATATAAGATAGAAACAGAAAATGGAGCTACTATAAATGAAAATGAACTATTAAATATTGGAGTTTCTAAAGAAGATATGGACATGATGTATCTTTCATACTATACCAACCTAACAAAACCTCAAATTGAAAGCCTTGCAATAACTCCTTATATTTTAGATATCGAACCGCTAAGCTCAGAGGGTAAAACCTATTCTTCATTTACTAAAATACCATGTAAGATAATTTTCCATCCTGAACTAATTGATAAGGGTTCTGTTTTGAGAATGGTTGGAGTTGATAGCACAGATATTAATAATACGATTAACTACCCTACCCTTCCTCTTTCACAAGAATTGGTTACAAAAATTAAGAAATTTCCTTATGTAAAATCAATTAAACCTGTTCTTTGCCTAAAGGGATTTGGAGAAAAGCATTTATTCCCTTATAACGAGAGCTTAAATTGGAACGTAGATAATTATGGACCAGTCTTAATTCCAAAAAAAGGAATGAAGGTTAGTTTAACTCCTAGTAATGTAGCATTATATAAGCGAGCAATTACAGCATTTGAAAAAAATAGCTTTCAAGAAAGAAATGGTAAATACTATATTAATGGTAAAGAGGCAAATTCCTATACTTTTAAAATGAACTATTATTGGATGCAAGGAGATAATAGGCATAATTCTGCAGATAGTAGGTTTTGGGGATTTGTTCCAGAAGACCATATTGTTGGGAAAGCATCTTTTGTTTGGCTTAGTTTAAATAAAGATATGAGTGGATTAAAGAAAATTAGATGGAATAAACTATTTAGATTAGTAGAATAAAAAAGATAAATAGAAAGAAAAATAGATATATATATATAAGAGATAGAATTATTATTGAACGCCACAATAGATAATTAATTATTAATCATAAACAATCAACACAATGAGAACAGTAAAATTATTATTAGCAGAAAGTGATATGAATTTAGGACCAATCCTAAAGACATATTTTGATCAAAATGGACTTCCAACAATTTTGGTTACAGACGGAGAATCAGCGTTAAAGGTTTATTCATCAGAAGAAATTGATTTTGTTATATTAGAAACATCATTACAAGTAATGGATGGTTTTATGGCTGCAGAAGCAATAAGAGATCTTGACCCTTCAATTCCTATACTATTTATATCTGAAAAGCATCAATCACAGAAAGATATTGTAAAAGGATTTGAAATGGGAGCCGACGATTACCTTCGCAAACCATTTTCAATGGAAGAAATACTATGTAGAGTAAAAGCTATTTCAAGAAGATCAATTGGAGAAAGACCAGAGGATAATATTTTCAAAATTGGAGAATACTACACTTTTGACTATAACCGCCACATAATTATCTTCAAAGGAAATACCGAATTTAAGGCAGAGGAAATAAGACTTACAGGAAAAGAAAGCGAGTTATTAAAAATCTTTTCATTAAGTATGAATCAAACAGTAGATCGTGCAGTTATTCTTCAAAAAGTTTGGAAAAACGATACCTATTTCAACGCAAGAAGTATGGACGTTTATATTACTAAGCTTAGAAAATACCTACGCTATGATTCAGATGTAAAGCTTGCAAATCAACATGGCGTTGGATTTAAACTAACAATACAAAAACAACCTCTTGGTATGATGAGAAAATAAAAATAGTAAAAGAGCTTCTAAAACCCTGAAAAGTTTTAGAAGTTTTTTTTATATCTTTTAAATATCATTTTCCAGTTCACGTCTTTTGTATAGGATTTTCATATCGAAAAAGATCCTCAAAAATAAAAACTAAACCTCTATTTATTAATTAAATAAGGGCTCAGATGAAATATTTGGGTATTAGTGTTATTTTTGCATAAAAAGGAGATTTGGAAAAAGCACTAATAGGTTATTATTTATTAATCTAGTAAATCCTGATTCTGACTAAAAAAACGTACTCAAAATTTTTCCTTAATAAAAAAAGATTTTTCCTTAATAAAAAAGTTTTTTTCCTTAATATAAATTTTTTTTTCCTTAATATAAATTCAATTAGATTAAATCTATTTTCCTACAAACCT
>JALNVJ010000103.1 GCA_023227645.1 Bacteroidales bacterium
CAAATTTAAACCCCTTCTTTTTAAAAAAAGGTTAAGTCTTTTTCAATTTATATTAAGTCTTTTTTTTAAAAAGAGTAAGTCTTTTTTCACAAAGAGTAAGTTTAATTCTAAATCCTGTTGCTCTTCTTTTTTCTAATTGAATTTATATTTATGCATATTCATTTATTCAAACCTATACCTATGAAATGAATGCATATTTATTCAACTAAGAATATCTCCCCAAACTTGATGTTTGGGGGATATCCTATCTTTTCTGTTTTAAGAGTGATTATTCATTGTTTTGATTTATTTCCATTATTTCACTTTAAAAAAGTAGATTATTCAAAAACTAAAAACGTATCTTAAAGCTCAAAATATTAATAAATATTGATGGTTTTACTGTGAAGTTAACGTAGAAATATTTCTAAAAGAAACAAATCAAGTATTCTTTAAAAAAAATATTTCATCAAAAGTTTGTTAAAGTAAAATATACTTTCTATATTTGCCAAATAAAATCATAATATTAACTACTTGATATGACAGTTTTTAATTTAATAAACAAAATTAGTCTCCTTAAGCGAGATATTTTTTTCCTTTGCAATAATAACTTTCTTAAGTGATAGGTGTTTGTTGTTATGTTCAAGCATCTAAAATCCATTGAGAATAAATTAACATAAAATATTGATTTTTTCTATTCAATAAAATTTCTCAATACATATAAAAGCAAAGGTCAGTTAATTACCAATTAATTGATGTTTTATTAATATAAGAATAAATAAAAATGAAAAGAATTTTATTTTTAATAGCATTTACAATAACGACATTAATTGTAAATGCACAATCAGGTTGCAATGTTATTATTCTTAATAATGGACCTGAATGTCTTTTGACAGAATATTTAGACAAAAGATTTCCTCAGTTACTTAATGAAGACATGGAGGATGCAATAGCAGCATGTCAAGGTAGTAATGTAAGATATGATGCAGTAAGTGAAAATGCAGCAAGTTATAGTTGGTCAGTATTAGGTGGAACAATAACAGGCACTGGAAATGGTGGTAGTAGTGTTTATGTAACATGGGGTTCAACAAATTTTGGCTCAATCAAAGTTACAGTTACATTGACAGATGGGACACAATGTGAAACAGAAAAAAATGTATTTCTTCTTGAGAAACCAAATATTAACACAACTGTAGATCATAATTATCAAATAGACCCAAATGGAGATAGAATAATAGAGGTTTGCTTTGGAGAAACAGTAACATTTACGGATGTAAGTGTAAACGATGAAACCAATGTAACAGGTTTTTTGTGGGACGGCACTTATGGAAGTGCATCAACACAGAATTATAAGATAGAAAACATACAACAAGACGGCACAGTTGATCATTTTATTATGTCCTATTGTGGATGTGAAGAAAAGGAACGTTATATAATAAAAGTAATAGAAGGGAAAAACTTAGAATTATCGTGCTATGGAACAGTTTGTGAAGGAAGTACAGTAGTATATGAAGCATTAAATTCTAATTGTAGTCAGTATGATTGGATAGTAGAAGGAGGGACAATAATTAGTGGACAAAATACTCCTAAAGTAGAAGTATCATGGGGTAGTCCAGAAAGTGGATATGGAACAATAGGCTTAGATGGAACATTATGCAATGATATGTGTCATTCAATAATGTCAGTAAAAATACCAATCATATCAAGTCATACAATCATATCAGGGCAAGAAGAAGTATGTCAAGGGGAAACAATAAAGTACGGGTTACCATTATGGGGCAGTACGAATTACCAATGGACGGTTTCTCCAAGTCAAGGAGTTAATATACATTATGGAGATAATATAAATGAAATAATGTTAGAATTTATTACTCCGGGAACTTATACTCTAAATTCAACCTATGAATGTGAATTTATAGATTGTGGTCCACTTACCAGTCCAACAAAAACAATAGAAGTAAAACCAGTTTTAGCAATTGTTAGTGAAGATAATAATATTTGTGCTGGCAATATTGGAACATTTTCTACAGATGCCAATGTAAGCGTTACGTGGAGAGTATTAAATCAAAATAATCAACAAATCAATACAACAACACAAAGTGCTACACTAAACTACCAATTTAATACAGTAGGCTCATATATAGTTAAAGCAGAGAATCCAAATTATTGTAATGTTGCAAGTTTTGCAGTAAGAGTAAATGGAAAACCAACCGCATTAACAGCAGGGATGATTGAAGGCGAAACAACTGCTTGTCCTAATTCTTCTGTTATGCTATCTCTTCAACCAACAGCAAATATTGATAATTGTCACTTAGAGTGGTCTCCAGTTTGCTCAACTGCTGCACCGCAAACAGGCATTGGAGATAATTTTACCGTAACATTTGCACAACAAGTTTGCGGAGTAAATGTTTTTAAAGTTGATAATGTTTCAGGCTGTAAGTCAGATCCATACCTTTATAATATTACTGAGTTTTCTTTAAATCCATCAAATCTACCAACATCAAAAACAGTTTGCCCAGGAGAAGTAATTACCCTTTCTTGTCCAGAGCAAGAAGGAGTATTTTATGAATGGTTAGTAGCTCCTGAAGAAAGAGCAACAGTTATCGATGATAAAACATCTCCAAGTGTTAATGTTCTAATCAACTATATGGCAAATGGAAACTACCCTCAATTTAATATTAACTTAAAAAGAACTTATTGCAATACATTATCATCTATAACTCCAATTCAAATTAATGTTATACCACAAGCAACTGCTCCTACACTTTCATGGACCCACGAATGTTCAAAACACTCAATTGCATTTACTGCAACAGGTGGAAGTAATAATCCTGCAAATTACACATGGGTAATAGATGGAGAAACCTATGAAGGAGTTAATCCTGCTCATCACATTTTCAATACCGGAGGAGACTATAATATCCAGTTAACATATACTCCAGACAACACTTGCGATCCTGTAACAGTAACACAAACAATACATATCTTTGATTCACCAACTATTACAATTGGAATAATTGGTACAACACTAACGGGATATATTATAATTGATAACGATAATCCAAGTGGACTAAACTATTCTCCAAGATGGAGTACTCCAGATGGACAGATTAGTGGTTATAGTTGTACAACAACAACGCCAGGGATGTATTGTTTTTCTCTTACCAATCCTAATACAGGATGTTTTTCATCAAAATGTTATAATCACTCCGGCAATAATTGTATAAATGACATAACTTTTTCTAATCCAATATATTCATGTAATGAGGTAATATTAACAGCCAGCTCGCCTTATAATTTAGCATGGAATACTGATGGAGAAGTTGTATTAAGTAATAATACACATACTGCAACAATAACATATGACCAAGTAGGACAACATTTAATATATGTTTATGCAACCAATAGTAGCCCTGATTGTCATATAGGGCATAAAACAGTTACTATTCCATATATACCTGACTTTAGATTAAGTTATGATTGCTCCACACATAGATTAAAAATTGAAGACAAATCTAAATACTACCCTGCATCCAATCAACAAACAAGGGTATTGCATTTCACAATAACTGGAGGGTATAGTGTAACAATAGGAGCTGGACAAATGGAAGCTTTTGTAAATATTCCTTTACCACAAGCTTCAACAACATATACTGTAACACTAAATCATTTGGATTGTACTCTTCAAAAATCAATTGACCTTCATCCTTCCCCAACAATAACCAGTATGACTCACTCAGGACCTAATCCTACGCAATTATGCGAGAAAGTTCCTTTCCTTTTTACAGCTACAACAACAGGAGCACCGAATTTAAAATATTATTGGGATTTTGGAGATGGAGCAACAGGAAAATATAATAATATTTATCATACGTTTGCTAAAAATGATTACCCTCTATCAGTAATATTAACTGTTACAGATAATAATGGATGTGTAGCAACTGATTCAAGAATATTCAACGTATTTCAGAATAATGCAATTGGAAATATAAATTTTGCAGAAGGATATGAAAATGATGTTTGTCCAGGAGCAGCTAGAGTAATTGAATACAAACAAGATCCAAATCCAATTTCTACTTATATTTGGAATCCAGCAAATTCTATTCCAAATTCATATCAATTTACTACATATTATACAGGAAATTATGAAGTAAAAGTTGAAAGTAATATTGGTTGTATAGCACAGATGAAAAAAAATGTAAGATTTTTAAATAAACCTTATGCTTATATTTCAGCACAAACAAAATATTGTGTAGGAGAAACTGTTGAATTAAAAAGCATTATGGGTCCGAATTATGTGTATAATTGGACAGTAACAGGGCCTAATGGTCAAGTAACTTTAAACAATCCAGACCAATCAACTACCTCATTTACTGCTCAAACACCCGGAAATTATACTGCAACACTTGTTGTTTCAATTCCAGGTGAATGCAGTAGTACTGTTAGTCATAACTTCCATATAAATCCAAATCCTCCTGCCCCTAACCTTATTTTTGGAGGAAATTTTTGCATTCATACTCCACCAGTTATTTTACAAGATCAAAATAATAATTCTGTCTATTGGAATATAGGTATACATAGTAATATTGCGAATTACTATACTCCTGGTTTTGCAACAGCATACAATATTGAACCAACAACTGGATGTAAGTCTGATGATGCTAAAATTTTTATTGAACCAGCACCTAACTTTGATGCTCTTTTAACAGGATGTTATAAAAAATGTGTTCCAGATAATTTAGATGTTTATGGACTTTCTACTATTCCAGTAGAATGGAAATGGTATTATAATTCTCAAGGAATGGTTGGGGGTAATGGAAATACAATGTCATTACCAATACCATTCTTGGGAACATACTATTTAGAAGCAGGTTATAATAATAACAATTGCTATACATCATCTCCAACACTAACAATAGAACAAGCTGATAACTGTGGATGTGATGGTATAAGTATAACTTCAAATGAAAAAGATAATTGTTATATAAAAGAATGCAAAGTATTTTACCAAACCTCAGTTATAATATGTAATAATAGTGGCTCAACAATAACATTTGATCAATTAACTGCAATGACAGGGATCAACATAGTAAGTGCAAACGTTATTCCTTTAACTCTAACAAATGGACAATGTGATTATATTCAAATTGATTTTGAAATTACAAATCCTTCAGTTGAATTTGCAAACTTTAGTTTATATAGTTCTCAAAATGATTGCTTGAAAACATTCTCTGTGAACATAGATCTTTCAGAATGTATGACAGACCCATGCGAGGTAGAATTAAAAGAATTTAATTTTATAGACAATATGGAAGGTTCTTTAGTTTTTGACTTCGTCTTAGGTTTGCCAAATAACCCAAATGTTGTTTATAGTGTATGGACAGAGCCAGACAGAATTCATTTTTATAATTTAAACTTACCATATATAGATGGCATAGCAATGTTTGACTATGGCGAACTTACACAATTGGTAGCTAATGGAGAAGAGGTTTGTTTCTATGTATTGATGTGTATAGACGATCAAATTTGTAAAGCAAAAGTCTGTATTAAAGCAGCAGAACTTCTCTCAATGTCTGGATCTAAATCTAAATCTAAAACAAATACTACCCAAACTAACACACAAACAAAGATAGATAAAGACTCTCCTTATTTAGTTCCAAATCCAGCAGAAACTTATGTAACGATAGAAGGAATAGAACCAACAAATATTACTGAAGTATTTTTAATTGATATCACAGGTAAAAAACTAAAAGTGATATCTAATAATAATACATTAGATATAAATGATATCCCTTCAGGAACATATTTTGTAAGAGTAATGAACAAATCACAAAAAGCCTATTACTTGAAACTAATAAAGAAGTAGAAAAAGGCTTTTA
>JALNVJ010000104.1 GCA_023227645.1 Bacteroidales bacterium
AACGAAGATCTAGAAAAATGAAACGAAGATCTAGAAATCTATATTAAACCAATCGCATAGCATAATGTGGAATTTCGGCTTCGTAGAATATTTCGCCATATTTTACAAATCCCAGTCTTTCGTAGAGTGGAATTGCTAGAAGTTGGGAATGGAGGATAATTTGTTTTTTTGTGATATTTAGACGTTTTATATCTTCTAATACATATTTCATTAATTGTTCCCCGTAACCTTGGTTTCGATATTCTTTTAAAACCGATACTCTTTCTATCTTGATTTTACCTTCTGCCTCTCTCCAACGCATGGTTCCTATTGGAAGGTTTTGATCGTTATAGATTAGATAATTTTCTGAAGGCTCTTTATCCCAATCTTCATTACTAGGTACATTTTGCTCAATTACGAAGACTTGCATGCGGATTTCTTTTACAGCATTCATCTTCTCTTTTTCAGTTATTTTAACGTGTGCTATTTTCATTTGATTTTCCAAATATTGATTTATGTGAAAGTATTGCCATAAATATGCTCCTTCCTAATAGGTAAGAGATAAAGGATATCCAAAGAGCAGTGTTACCAAGTAGCGGTTGGAGAAGGAAGTAGAGCAGAAAAAACGCTGCAGTGGCTATAAATATTGCATTTCTCATTATTTCGGTCTTGGTCATTCCAATTAGTATTCCATCATAAAGAAAGGCAACAAATCCAGTTATTGGAATTAGTAAAACCCATATCATATAGGGTTTGGTAGCTTCAAGAACATGCTCTTGGTCGGTAAGTAGCCCTATTAGGTTTTGACCAAAGAAATAATAGAGATTCATAAAGACTATACTTATTCCTAATCCCCAAACTAATATATATTTGACGCTTTTTTTAAGGTTACGATTATCTTTGGCTCCGTAGTATCTTCCACAAAGTGATTCTGAGGCATAGGCAAAACCATCCATAAAGTAGGAAAAAAGGGTAAAAAGTTGCATTAGGATAGCATTTACTGCCAAAAGTGGGTATTCCATTTTAGAAGATGCAATTGTGAAATAGGTGGTTACTAGGATTAGGCAGGTTGTTCTTAGAAATATATCAGAATTGACCCTAAAGAATTCTTTCATTTTTATAATATCGAGGCTTGCTCTTAGGTTGAAGTATTTTTTGAGTTTAGAATATCTTGCAAACCATATTATAACTACTGCAATTAATCCTATATATTGTGAGAGTACAGTTCCGAGAGCTACTCCTTCTATTTTCATATTGAGCTTCAATACAAAGAATAGACTTAATACTATATTCATTATATTAATAATAATTGCTATATACATTGGGGTTTTGGAATCTTGCATCCCAATCAGCCATCCTTTAATGGCATACATTCCAAGCGTTGCTGGTGCAGCCCAAACTACTATTAGGAAATATCTAATGGCAAGGTCTAGGACTTCGTTTTTATTTTCTATAAACTGCCTTGCTAATAAGGCTATTGGGTATTGGAGTAGGATTAATCCAATTGATATTATGATTGCAATTAATAAAGCTCTTGTTAATATGTGTATTGATTCTCTAAGATCTCTTTTCCCAAAAGACTGGGCAGTAAAACCACTTGTTCCCATTCTTAGAAATCCAAAGTTCCAATAAATAAAATTAATTATCATTGTCCCTACTGCTATTGCTCCAATATAGTCGAGGCTTGAACCTTGGGTGTCGAGATGTCCTACAATTGCAGTATCAACTAAGCCTAGTAGCGGTACTGTTATATTGGTTATTATATTAGGTAGAGCTAAGCTTAATATTCGCCTATTCATCTTTTTATTTAATAGGAGTTTTGGGAGATCTTAAAAGTTTTTTAAAATAAGTAAGATGCCAAAATATATGAATGACTGCAACGAGTGTCATCGCTATCCCAAATTCTACATGGAGTTTTAAATTGAGTAGAAATAGGGATTGAAATACGTGATAATTGATTTGAATTACTAAAAGAAAGCCTAATAAACATGACATCAAGAAGGTCACAAGTAATATAGTGTTCCATAGCTTCCTATGGTAAAGCCTTTTCATCTTTCCTGTCCTTACTAAGATCAGAGTGAAGAAATAGGCTAATAGAGTTATTGAAGTTATTCCTATTAATCGATATGGCTTGGGTGTATTGAGTTTCTCGGAAGATTCAATTGCTTCTTCCTCATCTTCTATTTCTTTATTCTTTCTGGAATCAATCTTATTTGAATTAACAATTTCCATTACTACCGCCTCAACAACTGTATCTTCACCATTAACAATTATTTCATTATTAAGACTATCGATAATATCTTCCTTAGAAGAGCTATCATTTGTTGGTATCTTTGCTTCTTGTTTCTTCGGGTTTTCCTTACCAGAAAGAGGAATATCGCAATATCCATCACCATCTTTATCAACAAATCTTCCACATTCTCCCTCACAAATTACTTTTCCTTTGGGACATTGTGCTAGTAAGTTATTATAGCTTAAAAGGGTTAATAGGGTTAGAAATAAAAATAAAAATTTAGGTCTCATTTCAAAATAAAAAATAGTGTTTTTAATTGCTTACAGAACATCTGCAAAATTAAGAATAAGTTTTGACTTTACACTATAATTTATACATCAAATCTATTTGGTTGATTTTGAGCGTAGATTTCGTATTCTTCTTTTATCCTATTAAATGTTTCATTTACAGAGATTATTTCTTTTGCTCTATATGCATTTTTTCCTGCAAAGCAAAACCCTCTATCTAATTTACCATAATATGCACTAAGAAGTGCTTTCATAATACAATATGGACTATTTTCAACATCACATGTTTTGATGCAATGGTGAGTACAGTTTGTGGGGTGTCTTTCTCCTCTTTTAACACTTTCTAGGAAAGCATTATTAATTGCCCTTCCTGGCATTCCAACAGGGCTTTTGATAATTACTACATCTTCTTCTTTAGCATTAATATAAGCTTGCTTAAACTCTATAGAGGCGTCACATTCCGTGGTTGTTACAAAACGTGTCCCCATTTGAACTCCTGAAGCTCCAATTGCCATAATTTTATAGATATCCTCACCATAGTAAATTCCTCCTGCTGCTATAACAGGAATGGTTTTCCCATATTTCTCTTCAAAAATACGAACCTCTTTAAGTATTTTTGGAAGTGTTATTTCTAAAGAAAATTCTTCTTTGTCTAGATCTTCTAATTTATATCCTAAATGACCACCAGCCATTGGTCCTTCAACTACAATTGCATCTGGTAAATAGTTGTAATTAGCCTGCCATTTTTCGCAAATAATTTTAGTTGCTCTTGCTGAAGACACAATTGGAACTAATTTAGTTATACTATCTTCTTTAAGATAAGAAGGAAGGTCGAGTGGAAGTCCTGCTCCAGAAAAAATAATATCAGCCTTTTCTTCAATTGATATGTTAACCATATCAGAAAAATTTGATACGGCAACCATAATATTAACACCTATTATCCCTTTTGTTTTTGCTCTCGCTTTTCTTATTTCTTGTTTCAAACCATAGATACAAGCATCTATGTAGTTATTAGCCTCTTGCATATAGTAAAGCCCTAAGCCTGCTGCAGAAATAACACCTACACCACCTTCGTTCGCAACTGCTGCCGCTAAACCAGAAAGGGATACTCCTACTCCCATTCCACCTTGAATGATTGGATATTTTACAATTAAATTGCCTATGTTTAGATTTCTCATTTAAATATATATATATTTGCAAAGATAACGCTATTAATTTGAGTATTGGTATGATTAGAACTTTTTTTTCACTCACTAACTTTCTCTTTCCACGTTATTGCTCTGGATGCAAGAATATTATGAACGATCAAGAGGATGTTATCTGTATAGAATGTTTATGTGAATTAGGTCAATGCTACAATGTGTTTGAAGACAAAGCTAACCTACGAAAAAGAATATCAATATACTATCCTGTAAAGAACTGTGGGGCATTTATTTTCTACCAAAAAAATACAATTTCAAGCAAATTAATACATAAATTCAAGTATAATGACGATGTGGTTATAGGAAAGTATTTAATGGAAATATTCTCTTATGAAGTAAGCAAACTTGACTGGATAAATGATATTGATTTAATTATTCCACTTCCTCTTCATTGGAAGAAAACATGGAAACGAGGCTA
The DNA here is from genome assembly GCA_023227645.1 of Bacteroidales bacterium. Classification (GTDB taxonomy): domain Bacteria; phylum Bacteroidota; class Bacteroidia; order Bacteroidales; family P3; genus UBA10566. The sequence continues at coordinate 4,120 of JALNVJ010000104.1, forward strand.
TAATCAATCGGAGGTAATGTCGAATGAAATTGGAAGGATTTTTAATATAAAAGTTGAGACCAAGGCTATAAAAAGAATAAAGCATAATAAGAGTCAGGTCAAAAAAAACGCGCAAGATAGATGGGAAAATGTTAAGAATATTTTTAAGCTCTGTGATGAGAAAAAGCTTGAAGGCAAACATGTATTAATAGTAGATGATATTATTACTACTGGTGCTTCAATAAATTCATGTGTAAAAGAAATAAGTAAAGTTAAGGATATTGAGATTTCGGTTATCGCTTTAGGCTCTGCAGAAAAATAATTGGATAGAAAAATCTTATTTTCAACCAAAATTTTGTAAATTTGCATTCGAATATTTAAAGAGAAATTAATAAATCATAAACTTTTTATACTATGGGAAGAGCATTTGAGTTCCGCAAGGCAAGGAAGATGAAACGCTGGGGTAATATGGCAAGAGTATTTACTCGTTTGGGACGTGAAATTGAAATGGCAGTTAAATCAGGTGGACCAGACCCAGCAACTAACTCTAAACTTAGATTACTTATTCAGACTTCGAAGAGTGAGAATATGCCTAAGGACAACGTTGAGCGTGCAATTAAACGTGCAATTGAAAAAGATACTGCCGATTACAAAGAAGTTGTTTATGAAGGTTATGCTCCACATGGAATTGCTGTTGTTATTGAAACAGCAACAGACAATACAACCAGAACAGTTGCAAATGTTAGGAGTTATTTCAATAAGTATGGTGGTTCATTAGGAACTACCGGAATGTGTGATTTTTTATTTGATCGTCAATGCAATTTTACTCTTATGCCTAAAGAAGGAGTTGATATGGAGGAATTGGAACTTGAGCTTATTGATTATGGTGTGGAGGATTGTTTTTTGGAAGATGAGGAAATACATATTTATGCTGAGTTCTCAAATTTCGGACCTATTCAAAAATACCTTGAAGAAAATGGATTTGAGATTAAGTCATTTAAATTCGACAGGATTCCTAATGAAATGAAATCACTTAACGCTGAAGAACAAAAAGAGGTAGAAAAATTACTTGACAGAATGGATGATGATGATGATGTGGTTAATGTTTTCCACAATATGAAACAAGAAGAAGAAGCTTAGTTTGATTTAACATCCTTGACAATTCTCCTGACTTTGACAAATCTTTTTACTATATTTTGTATTAATTTGCCATATCAGATTATTATATCTTTTGCGACACATTTTAGTGTGTCGCAAAGTAAAATTACTTATTTTGCTGCATGTATATACGAAAATAATCAAATAGACCCCTAAGCACTCCCACGCTCAAATAGTTTTAGGATTACTTGTAAGTCAATGATGATATCCATATCAACAATACAGTGAGCTTTGGCAAGTTGAAAGAGCATTTATAATAACAAAAGGGTTAAGAGTTAAGACGCAAAATTTCGTTTCCAATTTTCTAATACTATTCATGAAAACAAGCCCGCAAAACAGACAAATTAAAAGGCTCACATTAATTTTTTGGGGACTAAGCGAAAAGTTTATAAAGTCTGAATAGGAAAAAGTCAGTATCAGTCACACCTCTTAGATTAGCTCTAAAGAATTTGCTCGTGGTTGTATTTGATAGTATGTGCAACGATATTAAATTCCTTCAGTTGTAATCTCTCAGTCTTATCTATCCATTTTAAGAGTCTATTCTC
>JALNVJ010000105.1 GCA_023227645.1 Bacteroidales bacterium
TCTATTTTTAAGGCATCTTTTAATCTATCATCATATAGCTTAGGAACAACCTTACAAGTGTCAAAAGTATAAGTATATGGAAATACATCATCCATATTATGTTTTTTCAACCTATTCATATGAGATGCTTTTCTTTGCATATTTTCCATTAAATTATCCTTAGAAGCCCTCCAAAGGTCGATGGCTGAATATGCAGAATCATTATGATTGATATAGCCACCCTTTTCCTCAATCCTCTCAATTAAGGCACCAGCAAAAATAGAATCTTCAATACAAAAACTGTTTTTCCAACCCGAACATAAGATTAATATGTTTTCTTCTTTTTTTAATAAATAGTCGGCAAGAGAAGAAATATTTGAAAAAGCACCAATTAAAACTTCATTAGGCTTTGCCTGTTTTGCCATTGTAATTGCCACCGTTCCATTGGTTGTTGAATGAACAATATCTTTTCCCCTAATTTTTTCATTCATAAACTCAAAAGCTCCATTACCAAGGTCTGCAAATTCAAATGTGTTCTCAATTCTTTCTCCCGCAACAATATAACCCTTATCCTTAAACTCTCTTGCCTGAGCAACTGTTCTAACAGGAATCATTGAACTAACCCCCCACTCAAATGCAGTGCAGATTGAAGTTGTGGCTCTTAGTATATCGGTAATAACAATTATATAGTTTTCCTTAATTTGCCTATACTCAAAAAGTGCAGGAGAAAAAATCACTTCTACTTCTTTGTTTTTTTTAGAAGACATAGTTTATTTTAGTTTATTAGATTAACAATACCAGATTTCTTGATTTTCTTACCCTCAGAATTAACAAATTCCACAACATAAACATAGGACTGAGCACTACATATTTTTCCTTTAAAATATCCATCCCAACCCTTATTCAAATCTGTTGTTTCAAACATAAGCTCTCCCCAACGACTAAGAACCCTAAACACATAAGTATCGGTTCGGATAAAAGAGCAATAGGGTTTAAACTCATTATTCGCAATATCGGTTGGAGTAAAAGCATTTGGAATAAAAAATAAAGACTCTTTAATTACCGATTGGGTTGAGGAACGGGAGCTTGTTTTTTCACCATCGGGGTAAGAACCACCCTCATTAGCAATTATATAATATTCTATCTTATCCGAGGCAGTAGCCATTGATGAGGTATTATCTTCAAAACCCAATCCCGCAGAAACCACACTCCCCAATTGTAGTCCGAAAGGAGCGTTTTCATCAACCCTATAAATATCATAGCTTTCAGTTGATGCCCATCCCATTAAATCATTCCAAGATAAGACATTCATTTCAGCATCCGACTCATCAACCAATAGCTTTATGGTTGAAAATATATTTGAACTAGAATATAATAAATCACATTCATCAGGCACCATTAGTTTATAATAGTATATAGTTTTGTCAGCAGTTTTTGAAGGTGTATCGGTGAAGCTAAACTTATTATTACCACTATAATCAATACTCTTTATTAATATATAATCTATATTATCAACAGAACGGTATAAGTCATAGCCCCTAACCACAACCGAAGCGTCAACAAAGAAATCTAATTCAATTTCTTTGTTATCCGAGCTAACTGATGCCTTTCTAATATATGCATAATCAACTTTGGTTGGAATTCCTTGCGATGATAAAACCTTATTCGACAAAGATATTTCTGAATTGCTAAGCAAGGCCTCAATATAGAAAGAATGATTTTCAATAACAGGATTAGCGGTAAATGAATATGTGTTTTCGGATGATAAAAAGGTCTTATATAATGAATAAACCCCATTGTTTTGGCTAATGTATAAATTATATGTATTAACAGTCAAAGGATCTCCAGAATACTTTGTCCAAGACAAATCAATAATATTACTACAAGCCTCCCTATTATAAGAAAGAACAATGTTTTTATGATTATTTGACTTAAGAGATGTGTTATAACAAGAGTCAAAAGCCATTACCGCCAAGCTAAAAACATAATTAACATTACAAGTATCGCAAGTGAAACTACTTTGGGTTTTTCCTAAAATTGTGTCAATAGCAATGCAAGGAGATCCAGCACAAACAACATATCCCCTAGTGTCAACAGAAGGGGAGGGAGTCCATGAAAGAATTAGCTTTTGAATATTCAAATCCACCGAAGTGGAAAGAACAATAGGCTCAATAGGTATTTCGGTATCCTCCACAATATGACTTCTAAGGTTTGATACAGACGAACATCCATAAATATTAGGTAGCTCAATTTTATAGTAAACAGTATCCGAGCAGGGTGGAGGGAAATTGTCGGTAAAAGTTAATTCTGTTGTAGAATCTATCTTAGTCCAATTGTCAGATTGATTGGCAAAGCGGCGAAAAATAATATATTTTTGATTTTCTGTTCCAAAAAGGCTCTCCGTTTGTGAGGGATGAGGAGAAGTCCAGTTGAGCTCAAACGAAGATTCGTTAATTTGCATTAAGCTCAAAAATATGGTCTTTGCGTAAGAAAAACTACTTGAATTAGAACTAACACTATATCGAACTTGATTATTATTAGCATTATATAAATTGTCGATATAGGAGCCAATATTAATATCAGTTTCGTTTCCTACCCATTCATAATCGTTTGTTGTATTATTATAGGCAGATATAATATATTCTTCAAAACCAACCGAAACAGTCTGATAGAAGATAGTTGTAGAACCATCCACATTTACTTTAGTACATAATATATTAGGGTTTTGCCCAAATATATTATTAATACCAAAAAAGAAAACTATTATCAATATGATTTTTCGCATAATACATTATTAAAACGTATCTATTTTATAATTGTTGCATCCCCAGCCCTAATCTCTACCATTTGATTTACATTAAAATAAGTTTGAGCCAATCTTAAAATTTCATCAGCATCTATTTCTGAAATAACCCTAAAGTAATTATGGAAATAATCGTAATCTAAACCATATTTAAGAATAGAACGAAAATTCTCAGACAACTCAAAGCTCCCATCCAAACTCCTGAGCAAACTCCCTTTCATAAAGTTCTTAACCCTATGCAATTCCATATCAGAAACCTTAGTTGTTTTCAATAGCTCAATTTCATTATAAATTTCATTAATAGCTTCTTGACAGTTTTCTTGCTTAATTTCTGCCGATATATAAAACAAACCAATATTTTTAAACGAATAAAGAACAGAGCTAATGCCATAAGTATAACCCTTATCCTCACGAATATTAGACATCAACCTCGAACCAAAATACCCACCCAGCAAAGAGTTTAAAACATTAAGGCCCATATAATCATTATCATTGGCCGATATGGTTGTGTTTCCAATCCTAACCGATGACTGAACCGCCGAATTGAGATGAATTGATTTTTTAGCACATATATTATCACTGAAAATTATATCCTTAATATCCAAAACCTTATCCCTTTTCCAATCCTTTTTCCCAAAGCTATTATTAATAAGCCTAATAAGCCCATCGTCCACACCACCCGCAATAATAATTGAACACCTATCATACGAATAGAACGAATTATAGAAATCAAATAAATCATTTCTAGTAAGCAAATCATAATCCTCCATCTTTCCAACCATACCATAGGGATGATCCTCACCAAATATGGTTTGGAAAAAACTTAACCTTGCTAAATAATCGGTTTTTTTTTCATTCACCAAACGCTGTTGTTTCAAGCGGCGTAGATAAACCTCCAATTCAGTTTGAGGGAAAGCAGGATCTTTAATAATTTGTTCAAACCAAGGCATTAAATCTTGGGTATATTTTTTTAGGAAATAGAAACAAACAGAAGCCGTTTCCTTATCAAGAGTTTTTTCAATAAAAGCACCATAATAATCAATCGAATCAGCAATCTCCTTAGCACTGTGACCACTACTACCCTCACTCAGTTGGTTATTAGCAACAGAAGAAGAATATACCTTAACCTGATTGTTAGTGCCCGCACAATCAAAATAAAGCTCCATCCTCACAACATCCATATCATTGTTTTTAAAAGCATAAACCTTTAAATCGTTATCCAGTACAGTTATTTCAGGACAGAGGGAAGGGATTATAAAATCGATATTGTTTTTCATAAAAAAAATTAGGGTTAAATTAAAACCAAAAGACATAAATACATAAGAATGCCTATGCAAAGTAAACAAAAAAAAACGAGAAAATACTAGTAAATTAAAATGTTTTTACAATTCACTTTCAGAAAAAAGGATATCAAGAAAAAAGGGACGAAAAATATTCCGTCCCTAGGTTTGGGTGTTAATTACTAATTGCTAATAATTAAATAGATTCATCGTTTTGAAGCCCTTTTGGAGCTGGGTCACGGTATTCAAAATTTGATGACTTCAACTTAGATTTGAACCTTGCATTAGGGTTGAAATTGACCTTAACACGTTTAATGGTTTTTGCATCAACCTCTTCAATAGTCTCCATAGCGTTTGCTTTTAGATATGGAGTGAAGTTACCCAATTGGTTTAAATGCACTGTAATGCCATTCATGGTAGCATTAACAATTTCCATTTGCAAAGCCCTAATTGCAGAAAGAACATCATTTTCGGCTAACGAAGAAGCCGAAGCAATTCTTTCAATCAATTGTTCCTCACTCATACTCCCATTGCGACTAATTACCGCAACATACTTAAGTCCAGGATTTGCTCCAACAACAATCATCCTCTTAACTTTTGTGTAATTAAACATAACATTAAACGATTATCCTATACCATCGAGAAGGTTTTTGTTTTTTAATTGTAGACTAGCGGCATAAACATATATGCTTTTAAATCTTTTACAAAGATACGAAATCTTTTTCATATAACCTAATAAAAATCAATAAATAATCGTAGTTTTCAACAAAAAAATTAATGCTTTTAATTTCAAATTATCAGATTATAAAAAGAGCCTGTTTTTCTAAAAAAAGACTTAATCTATTTCCAAAAAGACTTTGTTTTTTTCCAAAAAGTCTTTGTTTTTTTTCAAAAAGAAGGGAGTTTTTATAAATAGAGCTTTGATTTGAGAGAGAAAGAGCTTTGTTTTTTTTGAAATATTTATATAAAATCAGTCTACTTACCAATATTTTTTTGTAATTTAGCAAATTGAAATTCATCAAAGTATGGGATTCTTTGCAGATAATAAATTTATATGCTTATATGGATATAGTCTTATATGGATATATTGAAAAACAGAAACTAAAAACAAATTATATGGATAGTGATATTATCATTAAAAATTTAAAAGAAGCCATTTCGTACATTAAAGAATTAGATGAATTAAGAGGTTGTCTTAATAATATTTCATCTACTTTAAAGCAAGAGATGAAAATTGAAAATGTAAATAAGCAATATCATGATCTAAGTAATCACTGTAAAATTGGAAGAGCATTTGTTTTTACTAAACCTAAAGACGATGTTCCTTTTTAACGCTATTAACACTCTCTTAACACTAATTTAACACTATAACTATCACATATTCTGATGCTTAACACTGTTAACACTCTCTTAACACTAATTTAACACTATAACTATCACATATTCTGATGCTTAACACTATTAACACTAAAATATATAGTTAATAATAAAAAGAATACTAAAGTAAGAGATAGACTGTTAAGATGTTAACTTGCTGAAAAACAAACCAA
>JALNVJ010000106.1 GCA_023227645.1 Bacteroidales bacterium
AAGCTTGAAGAATTTCAACAGATACGTTTAATGCCAACAAAGCTGTGTACACTAAATACATCATCGAAATCATTCTCTGTCTCGCGGTCTCCGGACAATTTGTTGCACCCATAGTTCTCTATTCTATTGTTTTAGTTCTTTTTTATTCAATTAACAGGCATATTATTATGCTCTTGTTTGCATTGCAGCAAGCATATTACCATAGATATCGTTCAAAGCAGTAACTTTCTTGGAAAGAGCATTTACTTGTTCTTTATATCTAAGTACGTTTTCTGCTGTATCAGCAAAATTAACAACTAAGTTATCTATTTTTTCTTGTACTTGTGTTGTTGATTCTAATTGAGCAGTTGAGTTTTGAATTTGTAATTCATAAAGAGCATTAATTGATGAAAGGCTTGAAGCCATAGTTTTCAATTCACTCAAATATGAAGAGTCTCCACTTGTAAGAGCTACTGCTGTTTCTTTATAAATATTAGCTAAAGTTGATACTGCTGTTGCTGCATCTTGTACATTTGCTAAGTATTCACCTGAAACCATTAAATCTTTATTTAAGTAGTCTGCCGTTTTTCTATATGAATTGGATAGTTCTAAAACTGATTCTGATGCTCCATCAATATTTTTAATAAAGTTTTCTGATGAAGCTGCAGCATTAGAAAGAGACCCTAATTGAGATGCAGTATCAGATAAGTTTTGAAGTCCTTTTCCTAAACTCTCTATTAGTTCTGGTCCAATTTTTGCTTTAGAAAGCATATCGTCTAATACTTGCGTTTCGGTCATACCTACATGTCCTAATTGCAAGCCTGATAATGCGCTTAAATCTAATTCTGAATCTGAATTTTTTCCTTTTTTCTTCTTTTTCTTATCGTCAATTTGAGCCTCTTCTTCCATTCCTGCTAATTCAGGATAGGCCAAACTCCAATCGTATTCTACGTGTAACGGTTCAAACGCAGAGATAAAGAAAATTATGGATTCAGTTACCATACCTATTGTTAGTAGTAAACCTGCCCCAGCCCAGTGTTGAATTTTGAACAACGCACCAATAATTACAGCTGATGCACCAATACCATACAGCTTTGCAGCCATATTTTTATAGAACTTACTTCTTACAAAACTATCTAAGCCCATGTTAAAATTGTTTTTAAATTTTTTATATTAATGTTGATTATTTCCTGTTAGTTTTTGTATACGTTTGAAGAGGTTTTTGGATTATCTCCTCTAACTCTACCAATGTATGATTGAACACAACGGAATCCTAAAAAGCTCTTTCCTGAGTCTTGGTATTCGTATGCACGTGTTGATGTTTGGATAAAGTGTTTTTGATCTTTCCAAGAACCACCACGAATAACTTTTCTTTTCATTTGAGGACTATCGTCGTCTGTTGCTTGATATCTTGCTGATTGATTTAGGTCATGGGTAAAATTGTATGAAGATTCGTCGAAAGTGTCTTCGCACCATTCTGAAACATTTCCCGCCATATCATAAAGACCAAAGTCATTTGGAGCATAATGAGCTACAAGAACAGGTAATACACCTCCGTCATTATCATAATTTCCTCTCATTGGTTTATAGTTTGCAATAAAACATCCCTTACCATTTCTTACGTATGGACCGCCCCATGGATAAGGAGCTCCAGGTGCACCTCCCTTAGCTGCATATTCCCATTCTGCTTCTGTTGGTAAACGGAAATCTTCCATTCTTGAGAAATCTTGAGCTTCCAAGAAATTATTCATAAAAAATGTTCTCCATCTTGAAAAAGCTTGAGCTTGTTTATATGTAATTCCAACAACTGGATAGTTATCATATGCAGGATGAGAAAAATATGAACGAGTATAGGTATCATTATATGAATATGCATAATCGTGCATCCAACATAATGTATCAGGATATATATTTATTATTTCTTTTTTTATTAATTGTTTCCTATTTTTAATACCATTTGGTCTCCCTGCAAAAGCAGACCCTTTTAGTTCTTGAGCTAACTCAATACCTGTATTATGTTCTTTCTTTGCTGCAGTATTGTAATCTATCCAATAATATTCATAATTAAGCTTTCTTGTATCTAATTGCTTCTTATTATAGAATCTTTCTTCCGAAGGAATAAATAATGGATCCAATGCTTCTCTTTCTTCAGTATTGGTTAAATCCCAATCTATCTTAGCTCTCCAATTAATAAGTGCTTCAGGGAGTTCCTCTCCATATTGGTCAACTTCAATTAAATATTGTTGAGGATTTCCTTCGCCTAATAATTTATATGCTATTGAATCTCTAACCCAAAACACAAATTGGCGATACTCATTATTAGTTATTTCAGTTTCATCCATCCAAAAAGAATTTAACTGAACAGTTTTTGGTTGAAAGGTATATGATGAATATAAATCTTCATCTGAAGAACCCATAACAAAACTTCCTTGAGGGATTTCAACCATTCCATAAGGTTGCATATCTTCAAATTGTGCTCTATTTTGTACTCCTATAAGTTCACCGTTATCTGATGAGCTACATCCTACTGCCAATAAAGCTAATGACGCTATTAAAATGAATTTTTTCATATTCTCCGAAATTTTATATTTCTTTTCTGTTATTTCTTTTCCTAAACGTAAAAAATACTCTTTAGTTACATTTTCTAATTCATACGAGTGTTTCTGTAGCTTGTTGGAGGCTTTGGTTGGTTCTCAACCTTGAAACAATATCTAACAAAAAGTTCAAATGATCCATAAGATTTTATTGACATTCTTCCTATTGGGATATCATAAGCCATACCAAGTTTAAATCCACCTAAAGTTAATCCACCTAATACACTTATCGCATCTTGGATACGGAAATTTACACCTCCCCAAAACATATAATTATATTCTAAAAGTGCTGTTGCATCAAGCTGGAATGTTGAGAATTCAGTTTTTAGTATTGCAGATGGTAAAACCCTAAAAGATGGATATGCTGGAATCGTCCATTCATATCCAGCAAGAATAAAATAATGTCTTTTGTCTTGCCATTTAAGTTTTTCACTCTTAGTTTCTAATAATTTTGCTGTTGATAGTCCGGCATAAAATTTTCCTGGTATTTGGTAGTATGCTCCTAATCCAAGGTCAAACAAAAAATCATTCTGCTGAGAAGCATTGCTTAATACAGGGTCGTTTGACGGTATTATCTGATCTATTTCGTTAATTTGATCGCTACCTACTAATTTTGCAAAATCAATTGCAGAGCTAAAGAATTGTGCCTCTACACCAAAGGCTAAATTACCTGTTGGTAATTCTAATCTATATGCATAATCTAATTTCAAAAAGGTTTGATCCCAATATCCAATCTTGTCAGATACTACTGTTGCTCCTAAGCCTCCATGTAGAATTCGGATTGGAAAGTCAAAAGAAAAATTTGTTGTAGTTGGGGTTGAAGGATTTCCATTATTAACATCTGTTAGCTTTAAGCCCACCCATTGATTTCTATAGAATCCTGTTAGGCACATTGCTCCATTACTACCAGCATATGCAGGATTATACGACAAACGATTAAACATATACTGAGTAAATTGAGGCTCTTGTTGTGAGAAACCTATGAAAGGCATGATTGCTATTATAACAAACAAACAAGATTTTGCTGCCTTAGTGAGTGAAAACAAGATATTTCGTTTATACATAATATATTATAAATGCAATGTAAATACTAGCCGCTAAGATAGTAATTATTATTATTTTACTTTAATTATTAGTAGTTTATCTCTTTTACAACATAATAATTCAAGAAAATGTGTCTTGCAAAAGTAAAAATAAATTTTATAATAAAAAACTATTCTGTATTTTTATTTTCTAATTTTTAAATTTGAAGATACTTTTCCTCCGATTCTATGACTAAATAATTTTAAGAATTAAATGACTTAAAATGATTAATATTTACATAATAATATTGCTTATTATCCAAAAGAAATACCATTGGAATACCTACGTATTTACTTGATAGTTCGTCAATTATTTTATCTCGTTTAATCTTCATTTCTGCAATTAATAATGCCAAGTCTTTTTGGTTAAGAAAACCTCCTCTTATATTCATTGATTGTTCAAAAAGTCTTGAATCGAAATAAGAAGTATTTAAGCTCTTTTTTTCTCCAACACTATCAAACATATTAAATATTTCATCTTGTTTTTCCCATATATCGACATAATCATCGCTTAATATTTCAATTTTAACCTTAGCTACACCTTGCTTAATCATCTTTAATCTCTTTGCCGCAACAAGTGATAAGTCAATCACTCCTATTTTGGGGCATCTATCATTTACCTTTACAATAACTGAACGACCATTTTTTTCATTAGTAACCTTAACTAGGGTATTAAGAGGAATTGTTTTATGTGCTGCTGTGTATTTGGTTTGAACGAATTTCTCCCCTGACGACGTTTTCCTATTAACAAACTTATTATGATAAAAAGTAGCCTTCCTATTTAATAACTGTTTTCCTGGTTTTAACTGAGAAAAACCAAAAAATGGAATTATTAAGAGTAATATTACTAGAAACGCCCTTTTTATCCTTACCATGATTTTGCCTCTTCGTGAAACCATTGATTATGCAATCTCATAACTTGCTCAATTACATCTCTTACACATCCTTGACCTCCATCTTTATGAGAAATATAATCTGCTACAGATTTAATCTCTTCAACAGCATCTGCAGGACAAGTTGACACTCCAGCTTCAATCATAATATCATAATCAGGAATATCATCACCCATAAATAATATTTCTTCTGCTTTTAGGCCTTTAGTTTTTAAGTAATCAAAAAATACTTCTTTTTTATCTGAAGAAGAAGTGAAAACATCTTTAATCCCCAACATTTTCATTCTTGCCAATATACTTTCCCCATTTCCTCCAGAGATAATTGCAATTTCATAGCCTTTCCTTATTGCATATTGAATTGCGTAGCCATCTTTAACATTCCCACTTCGAAATATATTGTTTTGATCACTTACCATCAAAAATCCATCAGTTAATACTCCATCATAATCAAAAATAAATGCCTTTATTGAATGGAGTTTAGCTTTATAATTCATATAGTTAATAGTATAATTTTGTCATTAAATAATTTTGCACATAATCCTGAACACCTTCTTCTAATGTATGGAATTTATCTTTATATCCAGCATTCTTTAATTTTTCCATCTTAGCTTCAGTAAAGTATTGGTATTTATCTCTTATATCAATTGGGATATCAACAAAATCAATCTTTGAATCTTTACCCATAGCCTTAAAAGTTGCCTGAGCTAAATCGTAGAAGCTTCTTGCCTTTCCTGTGCCAAGGTTATAAATACCAGATTCTATATCGTTTTCATACATAAAGGCCATAACCGAAATTAAATCCTTAACGTAAATAAAGTCACGTAATTGTTTGCCGTCCTTATAGTCTGGCCTATGAGAGCGAAATAATTTCACAAAACCTTGTTCATTTATTTGATTAAATGAGTGAAAAATAACAGAAGCCATTCTTTGCTTATGATATTCATTTGGTCCATAAACATTGAAAAACTTTAAACCTGCCCAAAAAGGTGGTTTGTTTTCTTGTTTTAACACCCATAAATCAAAATCTTGTTTTGAACGCCCATA
>JALNVJ010000107.1 GCA_023227645.1 Bacteroidales bacterium
CACGATAAAGCATACCAGAATAACCAATGCCTAAACCTCTTAACTTATCTTTATATATATTATAGATTTCAAGTAAGCAATTCCAAACATAAATAAATCTTTCTTTAATTTGAGAAGAAACATTTAACTTAAAACACCCTTCAAAAAATCCATTTAATAATTCTTTTTGCTCAGGAGTTAAAAACTCAAACTTATTTTCTAAATCCTTATAGTTTTCAATATTAGTAAATATTTGCTCTGCAGAAGCTAGGTTTTTATCGATATCATCAAAATCCCTTAATAGGGTTTGTCCCCAAAAATAGAAATGTTCAAAAGACTCTCTTTCACTGCTTGGCTTATCACGATAATAAACCTCAGAATAAACTACATATAAATAATAAATCAATATTAATTCATCAGCCTCCACTAATTGAGAATACTTGCCTACAAAATCATTAATAGTATAGTATTGAGGAGAGAAGAAAGGTTTTTGCAAGTAATCATAAAGGGCTTCGTTAAAGAAAACCTTAGCTCTTTTATTAGTAAAAATGATATTTAAGTTTTGAAAGTCATCTTTATAATGATCAGAAACATTCTTAGCTACAGAAGAAAGAAAAGAATCATTAATCATAGCAAATTATCTTAAAATTTCAATAGAACCATTAAACTCTAATGTCTTATCTGGTCTTTTACCAAAAAATCTATAGAAATAAGTACCATCAGTAGATCTTGTTTTTTGGGGGTCCCAAAAGTCCTCTCTTGACTTAATATTCTTTGCCTGATAGATTTTCTTCCCTTGACGAGAATATATAATTAATTCATTTTCGGGAAAAGCGTCCTGATCAATTAAATTATGAATTTCAAAAATATCATTAACACCATCCCCATTGGGAGTTACAACATTAGGGAACATAGCATAATCAACCTGCAAATCAAGATAAATAATACTATCACAACCAAGGTAATTCAAATATTTTTGTTCATAAACTCCAGTTTCTTTCTCGTTAAAACCAAATTTATTATAAACATTTCCCTTGTATATTTCTGCAAATATTGTGTCACTATAGGTAGGATTGGTAACAAGATAAAGAACTAATATACTATCACAACCCATAGTTGAGGTTAATAATTGCGTATATGTTCCAGTTGTGTCAGCATCAAAGCCATATTCATAAATATCACCATAACAAATAGTATCATAAATAGTATCATTATAGATAGGGTTAACGGTTAGGGAAAGATTTATTATACTATCACAACCTAAATATGTTTGTAGACTTCTTGTGTAAATTGCTGTTGTGTCGGCTATAAAACCAAATTGATTAAAAACCTCTCCAATACAAATATTCTCAAAAATAGTATCATTATATATAGGATTAAAACTAGCAATTAAATTAAAGACACTATCAACATAAGAACCATCGAGCAAAACTGTTTTTATTGTATTTGAATAAATACCACTTATAGAATGTACATTTTCAGAATCTCTAACAACAATCATAGAATCCACACTTATGCTATCAAACCTAATATCTGAAAAGTATTCGTTCTCACACATTGTAATAAAGGTAGTATCACGAACTATTGTCTGCCCACTAACATATAGGGAGCTAGAAATAAACAACAACACTAAAATCAATTTACCAAAAATCTTCATCAACAACTCTTAATTAGTTTAATCGTACAAAAATACGATTTTTATTCTATTTCTACTATTTCAGAGGTAAATTCACCCTCTTTAAAACTAACGAACCAAAGATAAGATTTGATATTTTCAAAGCCGATTTCTTCTAATAATAACTTATAATCATTTATCTGTGAACGATAAACCTCAATATTGTTTTTGGATGATGCAAATTTATAATCTACTATCACTATTTCTCTCTCTTTACCTACCATTAACCTATCAGGACGTCTTGATATTATCTTATCTTTCTCTTTGGTAATAATATCCACTTCGTTCATAACTCTGTAAATCCCATTAAACCAAGCCTCAACTTCTCTAACGGAAAGCATTTTCTTAATTATATCCTCAAAATGTTTAATATCTTCTTCAATAATCTCTCCTCTTACAACTGAAATTTGAAGAGCTTTTTCTAAATCCTCAGCAATTATAATATTTGAAAGAATATTGTGAAGAATAATCCCTTTTAGCCTTGGACTAAGCTCCTTTTCTCCTCCCTCAAGCATTGCATGAACATATTCATCAGCTTGTTTGGTTTGAGAATATCTAATTTCTGCCCCCTTAAACCCTGATTGAATTTGAATTTGATTAGGTCTTAGTTTAAATATATTTCTAATCGTTTCATTATTGTTTTTGACTAATTTATTATTGTCTTCGATATCCTTACCCTCTTCTAATATATAATAATAATACTCCATATCATCATCCATTTGCTTTGTTTCCAAATAGACTTTATTGTTTAAATGCATATAAAGAAAATGAGAAATATTAGTTATTTTCTCAGGCAGACTATTAGGCAATTGACCTATAATGGATATTGAATGTTGAGGACGAGTTAGTGCAACATATAACATATTAAGACTATCAACATATTGTTGTATTATTTCTTCTTTAAACTCTTCAGAATACAAAGAATTCTCTAATTTCCCCGTCGATGTAAATAAAGTTGGTATGCTATCACTTAATTTGTTTTTATCCAACCAAATTTCATCTCTGCTAGTAAATTTCCAATTAGCATAAGGCAGAATAACAATTGGATATTCCAAACCCTTTGACTTATGAATAGAAGTTATACGAATACCATCATAATCCTCACTTATCGATATCTTGGTTTGATTTAAAGTCTCATCCCAATATTTCAAAAAAGAATTTATATCAGAAGTATTTCCACTGGTATAGTCTTGAAGTTTATCACAAAATGCAGTTATAAAAGGCAGCTCGGCCTTATCTATATCCAATTCTAAGTTCTTAATTATATATACAACTAATTCAAAAAGAGGCTTATTAAGCAAAGATAATCTGCCTTTTAGCCAAGATAACTTATCGGTAATATTATTTACAGATTCAATATCTTGTGTAAATACATTTTTATCCCCATAAACAGATCTCTTTATATTGAAAAGAGATACAGTATTCTTTGGATTGGAAATATATCTTAGAGAATCAACAATTAAACTTAGACTTCTTGAACTCGCAAAGCTAAAAGCATAATCAGAAACAACATTATACTCATTCTCTGTAAGATAATTTGCAAGCTCACCAATTTGCTTATTACTCCTTGTAAGTATTGCAATATCACTTCTTTTATAGCCCTTACTTAAGTAATAATCTATCTCATCTATAACCGCCTTCTTAATTTTGGGATCAAATTCTGAAACTGAAGAACCAATAACAAACCTACATCTTACCTCTCCTTTCCCTTTTAGCTCTTGCCTATAGTCTTGTTTGGCATCGGAAAAAACTCCCTTAATTAGGTCAATATGCCCTTTATCTAAACCTTCAATCCCTTCTGCAAAAACCTCAACCCCATCACCAAATAATTCATTATTAAATTCTATTATATTAGCATCTGTTCTATAGTTTTTAATAAGTTTATTTATCACAGGAATACGAGAAAGACTTGAATCTGAAGAGTAATTAATACCTTTTTCAATATCATTCAAAATCCTCCAATCGCCATTTCTCCACCTATAAATTGATTGCTTTACATCACCAACCACAATGCTCCTATTGCCAGAATCAATACTCTCTAAAACCAAAGGACGTAGAGTTTCCCAATTCAAACACGAAGTATCTTGAAACTCATCAATCATTATATATTTTAGTCTAGTGCCAATTTTTTCGTAAATAAAAGAAATATCACCATTATCATCCAAACGAATTATTTCAGATAATAATTTAGAGGTATTAGAAAGCAAAAACTTATGATCTTCCTTTAGGATGTTGTCCCTATGATTAGCAATATCTTTTAAAAGTGCAATATTATCGATATTAGGCAAGACAGCATCCCAAGTGTTAATTATTTGGATATTTGAAATATAAGATTCATAAGCCCTATTAATTAGAGGAATGAAAATATTTAAAGTTAGAGAATCAGTTGAAGGGGTTTGATTTTTTTTTGAAAACCATGCATTTGAGTCTTCTAAGGCATCGGTAAACCTCTTCTTTGTATGCAAGTCGTTCCTGGTACCAATTCCCAAAAACAATCCAGCCACTCCAGAGTTCTTATAAGAAAAATCATCAACCGTTAATCCATTAGCTTTCAATATAGCCTGGAAATCATCCGCAAAAGCTTGCAGTTCTTTTTTTAAAACATTAATTTTCGCATAACCTTCTGCCTTAAACGCTTTAAAAGTCTCAATATTTATTTGTTTAAGCTCCTCTTCAAATTTCAAAAACATCTCTTTCTGCAAATTACTACTAAAATCCAACAACTTACGCTCGACCCTAATGTTTTTCCCTTCATCAATATTTTTATAAACAGTATCCATATACCACTGATACAATAAATTATCATTACCCGTGGACTCAATAAGCCTATCAATTGCCTCTTTCCTAATTTCTAAATCATCAATAATTAGATTATAGTTTGAACCAATTCCAAGTTCCTTTGCCAAATTACGCATAACCTTTTGCAAAAAAGAATCTATGGTCAGAATATTAAAATATGAATAATCGTGGATAATATACTCCAAGGCTTGTGTGGCTTGTTTTCTAATATATTCTTTATCCAAACCACTATTACGACCACATAAGGCTTCAAAAAACTGAGTTTCCTCCCCTATCCTAATGCTATATAGCTCGGTGAGTATCCTTTGTTTCATCTCAGCTGTTGCCTTATTGGTAAAGGTCATTGCTAAGATTTGCTTATATGCCCTAGTATTTCTAATAAGTAATGAAACATACTCTAAAACCAAATTAAAGGTCTTACCACTACCAGCCGACGCCTTATATACAACGAAATTATTATAAGTATTCATAGGTTATTATTCAGATTCTATTCTGCAAATATAATCTATTTATTTCTCGGTCTTTCAAATTGAACAAATTCTAAGTTCTTTTGAAGCTTTTGACTTGCCTTATAACACACTTTATTGGCCTTAACTCTTCTTGGCAAAACTTCTTCAGGGCTAAAGTAACCTATATCACTAGTTAGAGAAAGGCTGAAAATACCTATTCCTTCAAGGTTAACCTTATAACCTTGGTGTAGTTTTTCCTCAATTATTTGAGACAGTCCAACCAAAGCACCTGCCAAATCAGCCTGTTTAATTGTTGTTCTTTCGGCAAGGATATTTGCAATATCATCTCTATTTAAGACTCCTTTATAAACTCCTACTGGATAATTCAATTCTTGCCATATCCCATTTTTCCTAAATTTCTTTTTACCTACTTTGTAAAAATGTGCCATAATCTTTAATCTTTTTATTGGTTAAATTATAATTCAAAAAAGCAAATGCTTATTTCACGTTCAAAGATACAAAAAATATCAATAAAAAGCCCTATAATATTTGATTATTATTGGATTAAAAATTTCTATAACTTAGTATTAGATTTTTCTTCCTTTATTTTATTTTGCTGAGATGTACATCTTAGCGTCTTGAGATGTACATCTTA
>JALNVJ010000108.1 GCA_023227645.1 Bacteroidales bacterium
TGCGAAAATCTATAAGACGATATAGTTTTTTATGACCACCACCAATATAGCGCATAGTCATTTTACCTTGATTGTTTCGTCCACCACTTCTTTTTACACCAAATGTTAAACTCTTCTCAGGCTCGGAAGCAGTTATTTCTTCAAAAGTACTTGCTACTTTGAATCTTTGTCCTGGTGTTGTTGGTTTGAATTTTTTTAAAGCCATCTATCTCTTATTCTTAAATATTGCTGTAAAAATCTATTGTATCACCTTCAGCTAACATAATGATAGCCTTTTTAAAATCAGATGATTTTCCTTTTATAAATCCTGCCTTTGTGTAGCGTGATTTATTCTTACCGTTATAATTGATTGTATTTACTCTATCAACTTTAACATTATATAAAGACTCTACAGCCTTTTTTATTTCTATTTTATTTGCACGTCTATCAACGATGAACCCAAAACGATTTGAAAACTTTTCAGTCATTTTTGTCATTTTCTCAGTAATAATCGGCTTAACTATGATTTCCATTTTTATCTTGTTAAATGTTAATTATTCTTACTATTTTAAGAATTAGAGTTTAAATTTTCCAATTCTTTGATTGCTGTTTCAGAAAAAATTACACTGTTTGCACGTAATAAATCATATGTATTCACTGATCTTGCATCAGTTATGCTAATACAGTTAATGTTACGAGCCGACAAAATTACAAAATTATCTTGATTATTCAACACAAATAGTGATTTTTTTTCACCTAACTTCAAATCTCCTAAGACTTTCATCATATTTTTAGTCTTTGGAGTGTCAAAATTGAAATCCTCAACAACAATTAATTTATCTTCTTTAACCTTATATGACAAAGCAGAAAGACGAGCTAACCTTTTAACTTTCTTATTCAATTTGAAAGAGTAATCTCTTGGTCTTGGGCCAAATGCTCTACCTCCACCTACTCTTGTAGGACTATTGATATCACCAGCTCTTGCTCCACCAGTACCTTTTTGACGTTTTAATTTTCTAGTTGAACCAGAAACCTCAGAACGTTCTTTTGATTTATGAGTACCTTGACGTTGGTTTGCAAGAAATTGTTTAACATCTAACCAAATTGCATGATCGTTTGGTTCAATTCCTAAAAAAGATTCACTAACATCAATTGTTCTGCCAGTGTCATTTCCATTTATATTATAAACTTTTAGCTCCATCTCTCAAGTTTTAAAATTGAACCCTTTGGACCCGGAACAGATCCTTTAACTATTACTAAATTCTTATCTTCAATTACTCTAAGTACTTGTAAGTTTTGAACTTTAACTCTCTTTCCTCCCATTCTACCTGCCATTCTCATTCCTTTAAATACTCTTGAAGGATAAGAAGAAGCACCAATAGAACCAGGAGCACGTAATCTATCATGTTGACCGTGCGTTGCATCTCCAACACCAGCAAATCCATGACGTTTCACAACTCCTTGAAATCCTTTACCTTTTGAAATACCTACAACATCTACATACTCACCTTCAGCAAACACAGTACATGTTACTGATTCTCCAAAAGCTTTTTTATTACCTTCTTCAAAACGAGTAAATTCTGCAATATGTTTTTTAGGTGTTGTACTTGCTTTAGCGAAGTGACCTTTCATTGGTTTTGTACAATTCTTTTCTTTCAATTCTTCAAAAGAAAGCTGAAGAGCTGTATAACCATCCTTTTCTAAGGTTTTGATGTTAGTTACTACGCAAGGACCAGCTTCGATAACTGTACACGGTTGTTGTCTACCGGATGCATCATAAATACTGGTCATTCCAATTTTTTTCCCAATTAAACCTGACATTTCTTGTTTTTGTTTTAATAAATACTCAGCTTGCTTTGTTGCATAGGCTGATTGTTTAACTTATCTACTTTATAGTTATAGATAACTATGTTAAACTTTGATTTCAACTTCAACACCACTTGGAAGCTCTAATTTCATTAAAGCATCAATAGTTTTTGCTGAAGTACTATAAATGTCCAACAATCTTTTGAAGGTACACAATTGAAATTGCTCTCTTGCCTTCTTGTTAACGAAAGTTGAACGGTTAACTGTGTAAATTTTCTTATTAGTTGGAAGTGGAATTGGTCCATTAACAACTGCGCCAGTTAATTTTACAGTTTTTACGATTTTCTCAGCAGATTTATCTACTAAGTTATGATCGTACGATTTTAATTTAATTCTAATTCTTTGACTCACGTTATTTGTCTTTATATTAGTTTTCTTATGATTTATTCAATACTGATTCTGTAACACTTTTAGGCGCTTCAGCATAATTCGAAAATTCCATTGTTGAGTTTGCACGACCTGAAGTAATAGTTCTTAAGGAAGTTACATAACCAAACATTTGAGAAAGTGGAACCTTACATCTTACCGCTTGAATACCCATCTTAGCTGTCACATTTTCAAGAATAGCTCTTCTTCGGTTTAAGTCACCAGTTACAGCACCTAAATAAGTGTCAGGAGTAGTTACCTCAAGAGACATGATAGGTTCAAGAAGAATTGGTTTTGCTTTCCTTGCCGCTTCTTTAAATGCTATTTTAGCACAAAGCTCAAATGACAATGCATCAGAGTCAACAGCATGGTAAGAACCGTCCAATACCACCACCTTCATACTTTCAATAGGGAAACCGCCTAAAACGCCATTTACCATAGCTTGTTTGAAACCTTTTTCAATAGGAGCAATAAATTCTTTTGGAATATTACCACCCTTCACTTCATTAACAAATTGAAGACCTTTAAAACCTTCATCAGCTGGTTCTAAACGGAACAAAATATCAGCGAACTTACCTCTACCTCCAGTTTGTTTCTTATAAACTTCTTTATGTTGGCATGAGGTAGTAATTGCTTCTTTATATGCAACCTGAGGTGCACCTTGATTAACTTCAACATTAAACTCACGACGCATACGGTCTAAGATAATATCTAAATGCAATTCACCCATACCTTGCATAACTGTTTGACCAGATGCTTCATCGGTATTTACTCGAAGAGTTGGATCCTCTTCAACTAGTTTTGTTATTGCATTATTGAACTTATCAACATCTGCTTGTAGTTTAGGTTCAATAGCAATTGAAATAACAGGCTCTGGGAATGTTATAGATTCCAATACAATTGGAAAAGATTCATCACAGAGTGTATTTCCAGTTTTAATATCTTTAAATCCAACAGCAGCACCAATATCTCCAGCATCTATCCTATCAAGAGGATTCTGTTTGTTTGCATGCATTTGAAGAATACGAGAAATACGTTCCTTCTTTCCTGTTGAAGCATTATATACATATGAACCTGCATCTAAAGATCCTGAATAAACACGGAAAAAACAAATTCTACCAACATAAGGATCTGTTGCTATCTTAAAAGCTAATGCTGAAAATGGAGCCTTAGGATCATTCGCATGACGAGTTTCTGCTTTATCAGTTTTTGGATTAATCCCTTCGATTTCTGGAAAATCTAAAGGACTAGGTAAAAATGCAGTAATAGCATTAAGAAGGTTTTGAACACCTTTATTTTTAAAAGCTGTACCACATAGAACTGGAGTAATCTTCATTGAGATAGTAGCTTTACGAACATGGAATATCATTTCTTCTTCTGTAATAGAATTTTCATCTTCCATATATTTCATCAGAAGAGTTTCATCTTCCTCAGCAACACCTTCAATAAGCATTTTTCTGTATTTAGCCGCAACTTCCTTTAAATCTTCAGGCATTGGGATTTCATACATCTTAGTTCCATTTGATTCCTCATCGTACATTAATGCTTTGTTTGAAATCAAATCAATAACACCCTTAAATAAATCTTCTTGTCCAATTGGAACTTGAAGAGGAACAGGGTTTGCGCCTAAACGTTCTTTAATTTGAGCTACAACATTAAAAAAGTCAGCACCTGCACGGTCCATTTTATTAACAAACGCAATACGAGGAACACTATATTTATCAGCTTGACGCCATACAGTTTCACTTTGTGGCTCAACTCCACCAACAGCGCAGAATAATGCAACAGCACCATCCAAAACACGTAGTGAACGTTCTACCTCAACAGTGAAATCAACGTGTCCAGGAGTATCAATAATATTAATCTTAAAATGATTATTATCATAATCCCAGAAAACAGTTGTTGCTGCAGAAGTAATAGTAATACCACGTTCTTGCTCTTGAGCCATCCAGTCCATAGTAGCAGAACCAGAATGGGTTTCACCTATCTTGTGGTTTTTACCAGTAAAGAATAAGATACGCTCAGTTGCTGTTGTTTTACCAGCATCAATATGAGCCATAATTCCAATATTCCTTGTATTTTTTAAATCTCCCATTATTATATCTTTCTTCCTACTTTATATTAGAATCTAAAATGAGAAAAAGCTTTATTAGCTTCAGCCATTCTATGAATATCTTCTTTCTTTTTATACGCAGCACCTTCTTCTTTAGAGGCAGCAATTATTTCGCTTGCCAAACAAAGAGCCATTGTTTTTTCGTTTCTTTTTCTTGCGTATCCGATCAAACTCTTCATTCCCATTGATTGCTTTCTTTCATTACGTATTTCAGAAGGAATTTGGAAAGTTGCTCCCCCAATTCTACGGCTTCTAACCTCAACATTTGGAGTAACATTTGATAATGCTTTTTTCCAAATCTCTAAACCATCTTCTTTAGTACGCTCACTGACAACATCGATAGCATCATAAAATATATTATAAGCTGTTGTTTTTTTACCCTTCAACATAATATTGTTAACGAACTTGGTCACGATTGTTTCGTTAAACTTTGGATCTGGAAGGATAATTCTTTTCTTTGGTCTTGCTTTTCTCATTTTATAGTAAAGCTATGTTAATTATTTCTTAAACTAGATTTATTTTGTTGCTTTTGGACGTTTAGTGCCATACTTAGAACGTCTTTGTTTTCTACCATCTACTCCAGCAGTATCTAATGCACCACGGATAATATGATAACGAACACCTAGAAGATCCTTAACACGACCACCTCTAATCATTACAATTGAGTGCTCTTGTAAGTTATGACCCTCACCTGGAATATAAGCGTTAACTTCCTTTTGGTTTGTTAAACGTACTCTGGCAACTTTTCTCATTGCAGAGTTTGGTTTTTTAGGAGTTGTTGTGTACACTCTTGTACAAACACCTCTACGTTGAGGACATGAATCCAATGCTGGAGACTTACTCTTATATTCAATTTTCTCACGTCCTTTACGAACTAATTGTTGAATTGTTGGCATACTTAATTCTAAAATTAATTATATCTCTTAATACTGTTTTTCCTTGCTAAAATCGGGTTGCAAAGGTAATACTATTATTACATATACATAAATATTTATACGGAATTATCCACATTAATACTCATATAACCAAATCTGAACGCTCTAATTAACCCTAGCCATTGGGTGTTTTTCGATATATATCTCTTTGTGTTCAACCCAATACTGATAAAGAATAACCAGTATAAAACACATAAAAGAAACGTTTACACATTTGGGAGTGCAAAGATACAACAAATATCATTACTACCAAACTTTTAATGCAAAAAACTTTCTTTTTCATGAAAAAA
>JALNVJ010000109.1 GCA_023227645.1 Bacteroidales bacterium
AAAGTTATTGCTCGTCCAATTGAAGGATTGACCATAAAAGGAGTTATAGGTAAACAAAGGTATTATTGGGAAGATATTTGGGCATCTGATGACTTTGGGCTAATTAGAGGAATTGATGCAGATGTTTCACTTAATTCTCTAATCAAAAATATTGAAAGCTCTCCACTACGAGTAAATTTTGGAGGGAGCTTTGTTAGTGTTTATCAAAAAGCTGAGGATAGATTTATTGTCGATCCAATAGCAGGAGACAATTACAAAATTAATACCCCTGAAAACATAGGCTCTGGTGCAGGAAGGATTCAACTTTCATACGAAGCTTTTAACTTAAATGCTGAGTATGCAAAAAAGGGACAAGACCCAAATGCCGTTAATGGGTATATATTTAGAGAAGGAGAAGCAGCTCTTCTTTCAGCTGGTTATGCAGCAAAAGGCTTGGGGATAAATGTTTCTGCAAAAAGAATCGACAATATGAGTTCTAAGTCGAAAAGAAATGAAACAGGGAATATGCTTAATGTAAACTATCTTCCAGCTCTAACACGTCAACATGCCTACTCTCTATTTGCAATGTATCCTTACGCAACACAAGTTAATGGAGAAATGGGTATACAGGCAGATATAATTTATAAAATTAAGAAAAGCACATTGCTTGGGGGTAAATATGGAACAAACTTGAAATTAAACTACTCTCGTGCTATGTCAATAGATAAAGAATTAGCTAATGTTAATCCTGCGGGCAACTATGAAGGAACAGATGGCTATAGATCTTCTTTTTTCAAAACTGGAGATGAATTATATTTTGAAGAGCTTAACCTTGAAGTTTCAAAGAAATTAAGCAGTGCATACAAACTGAGCATGATGTATTCTTACCAAACCTTTAATCCTATTGCAATTGGTCACCAAGGAGAAGATTTTATTTATGCAAATATCTTTGCCGCAGACCTAACTCAAAAGCTATCAAAAAAGAATTCTCTAAGATACGAGCTACAACTTCTCTTTACAGAACAAAACTATGGAGAATGGGCAGCAGGAAACTGGATACAAGGAACTCTTGAGTTTAATTTGGGGGGAAAGTTCTTCTCCGCAATATCAGACCAATGGAATTATGGCAATGCAAATGGAGAAAAGGTACATTATTATAATTTTTCAATTGGCTACACTCACGAAACAAGTCGCATTCAAATTAGTTATGGCAAACAAAGAGAAGGGATTATTTGTATTGGAGGAGTATGTAGGATGGTACCTGCTTCAAACGGATTGTTTGCAACAATCACAAGTAGTTTCTAATTAATCCTTAAAAGAGTTAAAACAAAATTGCAAAATAAAAAAAGAAATGAAGAAGATATTATATAGTTTGTTATTAATGATTCCATTATTGTGGATTAGTTGTGACACAATAGAAGATGATGAAAAATTAGCATATCCTAAAGGACAAACCTCACAAATGACTCCAATAACAGTTAGAAGTTCCGAACAAAAAGTATTATTAGAAGACTATACTGGATGGAAATGTACGAATTGTCCACGTGCTGCTGCAAAGGCTACAGAATTAATTTCAAAATATGGGGAAAGCTTAGTTGTTATGGCAGTACATGCAACAGCATTTGCTAGTCCATTATCAAGCAATAATAATATTGATTTCCGTACCGAATATGGAGAAAAATGGGTTAGTGATTTTGAAATTAATGGATTACCAGCAGGAATAATAAATAGAAAAAAGATTGAATCATCCTACGTAGTTATTGATGCAAATTGGGATAATAATATTGAAAACACCCTCTCAACACAAAATCATATAATGAATATTAGCCTTGGAGTTGAGTATAAACAAGCAGATAATACAATATTAGTAAGCTGTGAAAATGAATTTCTAGAAAGTTATTCATCACCTACGCTAATATCTATTCTCGTTTTGGAAAGTGGAATAATAGGTGTTCAGAGAAATTCTGAAGAACTTTACGGAGAAAGTCCAATAATTCTAAATTTTGAATTTAATCATGTTTTAAGAAAAAATGGACTTGTAGATTATTCTTTAAGCCTATTGCCTATTGAAGGGGGTAATATAATTAACAAAAACTATTTGCTTGAGGTAGATCCCGATATCCAAGATATCACAAAATGCTCAATAGTTGTTTTTGTTACAAATGCTGAAACAAAAGAAGTTTTACAAGTTAATACCGTAGAATTATAAGATTAATATGTAAGGTAATATACTTTATTGCGTCATAATACAATAAAACATTAATTAAAATTTGGTTTTTGGAAATATCAATAGTATATTTGCACAATTAAAATAAGAATGAATATGAGAAAATATATTTTTTTTATAGCTTTATTAAGCTTGGCCTTAGGTTTAAAAGCTCAAACTTTTCAATTTATAAATGAGGGAGATGTAATAAACGACACCCTTTATTTAAATATTGCTTCAGAAAATTTAAGAATCGATTATGTCTCTTTCAAAAACCTGACAACAGAAAGTAAGGATGTTAAAATATATCTCGAAAAGACAGAAATGGCTAATGGTGCAGAATTGTTTATGTGCTTTGAAAACTGCATACCAGACACTATTTCACCTACATTTACTCTTGAGCCTAATATAGAATTCACAACTTTTGATTTACAATATGGTTATATTACAGATAGGACATCAGTGGCAAGAGTTCATTTAATGGATGCAATTTCAATGCAATCACTTCAGTCATTTGTTGTGGTTTACAAAAATCTTAATATTTCATTAGCAAAACCTATCAAATCAAATTTCAAATCTAGCTCATTAGAAGTTTATCCTAACCCAGCAAATAGCTACACAACAATCAACTATACACTTTCTTCTGATTACAATACAGGGAAGATAGTAATTAGGAATATGATAGGAAAAGAAGTAAAAACAATCTCAATTAATGGAGGTTCAAGTGCAAAACAAGTAGTTTCAACTTCCGACCTACCAAATGGAGTATATTTCTATTCAATAGTTGGAGAGGGACAAACTATCTCAACAAAGAAATTAATAGTAAAACACTAAAAATATAGTACTTTACCTGTTTAAATAAAAGGACAAACCCTTCGTTTTTTATAAGCGAAGGGTTTTTTGCTTTTATTGATCCTGTAAATTTTCAGTTCTATTAAGATTTTTACCTAAACTAAATCCATTCTTGAGGCATCTTGTCGGATAAAGATAAATAATAGAAAAGTGAAAGAGAAAAGGGATGAGCCTCCATAGCTTAAAAATGGAAGAGGGATGCCAATAACTGGTAATAGTCCAATAGTCATTCCTATATTTATGGAAAAGTGAGCAAATATAATTGAAGCAACACAATATCCGTAAATTCTGGAAAATCGAGAACGTTGCCTTTCAGCCATCTTTACCAATTTAACCATTAAGGTTAGAAACAATCCCACAATAAATGATGAACCAATAAAACCCCATTCTTCACCAACTGTACAGAAAATAAAGTCTGTGTCTTGTTCTGGAACAAAATTATATTTAGTTTGAGTCCCTTTAAGGAAACCTTTACCAAAGAAACCGCCTGAACCAATTGCTATTTTTGATTGATTAACATTATATTCAACCCCTTGAGGGTCTTTTTTTTGTCCTAGAAGAACTTCAATCCTATCTTTTTGGTGAGAACCTAAGGCGTTATCATAAACATAGTCAACCGAAAAAACCATTCCAGAGGCAATAAGAAAAAGACCTAAACATAACCAAATTGTAAGTTTTCTAGATCGAAAAAGAAACCAAAAAACTATTGTTAGAACAAAAAGAATTCCTATCAATAAATAGGTATTAATTAGGAGAGCAAGGATAAATAAGATAATGGTTACTACTCCAAAAATCAGAACAGAAAGAGATAAACCTTCTCTAAAAAGGACTAAAATAAAGATAAAGAAAACCAAAGCAGAGCCAGTATCATTTTGAAGAAGAACTAAAAGCATAGGAATGGCAACTATGGATATTGCATAAATCTTTGTTTTAAGATCTTTCATATCAACATCTATTCCTGAAAGTATTTTAGCTAAAGCTAAAGCTGTTGTAACTTTGGCAAACTCAGAGGGCTGAATACCAAACTCTCCTATTCCAAACCAACTTTTTGCTCCCTTGGTTTCAGTACCAATAACCAAAACGGCTAAAAGGAGTGCAATAAATAGGCCATACCAAATATAGGCAGTTTGTGAAAAGAATTTAGGATCAATTACTATAATAAACAAAGCAATTAATACAGAAGCACCTATCCAAATTATTTGCTTGCCATAGCGAGTGCTAAAATTAAAAATACCGCTAATACTCTCATCAAAAACAGCTGAATAAATACTAAGCCACCCAATAAATACTAATAAAAAATAGATTAATATTGCACTCCAATCAATATTCTCTAATATTCCTCTTTCTCTTCTTTCCATTATTTGTTTGGTCTCAATTTATTATTATTCTGAATCAGATTTCGGTTTTGGCAAATATTTTCTTAATGGTAATGATTGACAAGGTGTAGCCTCCATATAAGTTTTCTCAACTTCTTTTCTTAAAACCTCTCCCCTAATATATTTCTCAGCAACCAAACTAACAATTGGGGCAGCCCATGTTCCCCCTCCCCCAGCAGCATTTTCAATATAAACCGATATAGCTATCTTTGGATTATCCTTTGGAGCAAAACAAATAAAAACAGAATGGTCAGCACCTGCATTTTGAGCAGTTCCTGTCTTGCCACAAACTGCAATATCCTCAATCCTTGCTCTTCTTGCAGTGCCTCCTGCCTCATGAACAACATCATACATTCCATTAACCGCAATATCCCAATAATCTTTTGAAATCATAGTTAAGTGTTTTTGAGTATATTTTGTGTTTCTCTTTTTTAAGTTTTCATCTCCGAAATACTTAACTAAATGAGGTGTTATATACCATCCCCTATTTGCAACAATTGCTGCAAAATTTGCCATCTGCAAAGGAATAACTCCCACTTCTCCTTGCCCAATCGAATTGGAATAAATAGTGTAGAAGTTCCAACTATCTCCCTTATAAATCCTACTATAAAACGCAGTGTCTGGAATAAAACCTGATTTGGAATCAGGAAGATCTATACCAAGTTTCTTCCCAAAACCCATTTTATACATTTCGTCATCCCAAATAGATAAACCATATTTACTATCTCCTTTTCCGGTAAGTGGATTATTTTGTTGAATTATACGTTGATAAACCCTATAGAAATAAGGATTGCACGACATTTTAATTGCTTCCCTAACGCTTGTTGCAGAAGGGTGATTATGACAACCAACCAACGACTTATCACATACAAAACCTGTTTCAGGAGAAATAACGCCCATATCAAGAGCTATCATTGCTTGAGCAACCTTAAAAATTGAGCCTGGAGGATATTCGGCCATTAACGCTCTATTGAAAAGAGGTTTTGAAGGATCATTTAATAATTTCATATAATTATTACCCCTTACCCTTCCTACCAAAAGATTTGGATCGTAGAAAGGAGCAGAAACAAAACAAAGT
>JALNVJ010000110.1 GCA_023227645.1 Bacteroidales bacterium
AAGAGGAGAGACCGTTTCTTCTATCTCCAAAAAACATAATGTCAGTATAAAAGAGATTATCAAACTTAACAGACTTAATGGTAGAAATCCAATTATTAGAGTTGGACAGAATTTAAGAATCAAATAATAAAACTAAAATCTTCCTCCTAGTTTAGAATATCGATAGCTTAACGTATTTCTTAGGATTTTCTTTGATGTCCTCAATTAATGCATCAAGGCTTTTGGTAGAAGACTCTAAGTTTTTATATAGCTTATCGTCTTTTATTAATAGACCTGCATTACCTTCACCATTTTCAATTGCTCTAAGTATATTGGATAAAGTTTTTAAGCTTATATTGGTCTCGGTTATTGTTTTACCAAGATTAGCCTTTGCAATAGTGTCGCTTATATCGCTAAAATTATTTATGGCATTGGTTAGTGCTTCATTATTATCTTTTAAATTACTAGTGATACTCTCCGTATTGGCTAATATAGTCCTAATCTTATTTTTCTCACTATCAAGAATCTTATCAAGGTTTAATGTTATATGGTCAAGACTCACAGCTGTGTTCTTTATGCTCTCCATACTTAAGAGAATATTTTCTTGTGTCTTATGGTCCATAATACGATTTACACCCACCAAAAGAGAATCAAAACTTGTCATAACACTATTTAACTTAACAACTATTGGGGTTATATTATTAGCCAATTGATCTAACATACCATTTTCTATTGCAGAACCTATGGTGTCTTTCTTATTAAAATTATGTCGTGACATCCCCATATTGATTTTGAGTGCCTTGGAACCAAGCATATCGGAAGCAAATATTGCAACCTTAGAGTCATCAGGAATCTTAACATCACTTGTTACAGCTATCCAAACAAGAAACTTCCTAGCATTTTGGTCAATCATAGTAATATCTTTTATATATCCTACCTTCATCCCATTAAGGTAAATATAATTGGATTTATAAAGACCCGACACATCATCGAAAACCGTATAATAACTTGTTTCTACATTAAAAATATCTCTACCTTTTAGAAACATAATTCCAAAATAAAGGACTAAAATTGTTACAAGGCCTACTACTCCTATTTTATATTCTGTTTTAATTTTCACAGTGTTTTATTTTTTAATTTTACTTTCTATTTCTCTTGCTTTAGCTAGACTTATCCTTTCGTTATTATTGAAAATAACAACAAAGGCATCCTTATATCCTTTGATCTTAATCTTTTCCCTATAATCATTTGCTGAGCTAAAGTCCATAAATGAACCAGAGGTATATTTCCATAAGCCACTATCATTATACATATAAACTGAATCCAATCCCTTAAACTTACTAGAGTCGGGAGAGTATTTTGTTTTATCAGTAAAGAATTGTACCCTATATACTAATCCACAATTATTAATTATGGTATCCTCTTTAATATCTTTATTTTCATCCTGATTAAGACTTTCCTTAAGCTTTTGAGCAAGTTGTTTTGCTGCCTCTTCTTTTTCCCTAGCTCTCCTTTCTTTTTCAATAGCCTCTCTAGGTATTAGACTATTTATGCTTGGCAGTGGTCTAATTACTCCTTCTAAATGATTTTTATATTGTAGAACTGCTATAAAAATTGAAGCTGCTATCTCGTATTGTCCTAATTGACTATTTAGATATTGTTCCTCTTTTTGATTGGAAATAAAACCAACCTCAGTTAGAATTGCAGGAACAGAAGTTTTGTATAGTACAAGATATGGGGCTTGTTTTACTCCCCTATTAAGCATCTTTGTATTGGTGGAAAACTGGTCTTGAATCTTAGATGCTAATATTAAACTTTGTTCAAGATAGGCGTTTTGATAGAATGAAAAGAATATATTAGACTCCGGCGAATTGGGGTCGAAACCATCATATTTTTCGGCATAGTTTGCCTCCATTAATATATCGGCATTTTCTTTCTTTGCAGCTTCAATATTAGCCTGAGTTTTGGCAAGCCCCATCACAAAGGTTTCTGATCCAGAAGCATCATGGTTTCGGGATGCATTACAATGGATAGATATAAATATATCTGCCTTTTCTCTATTTGCTAATTGAGAACGGCGAATAAGGTCAACGTCATGATCTGTTTTTCGTGTGTAAACCACTTCACAAGGCTTTAAATGCTCATTTACCAGCTCTCCTAATTTCAAACCAATAGCAAGATTCAAATCCTTCTCTTGGCTTATCTTACCAACTGCTCCTGGTTTATCACCACCATGCCCTGGATCTATAACAATCTTCTTCAACCTCTTAGGAGAAGAATCTTGAGCATAAATATCAGAGCTTAGCCCCATAAAGAAAATACATATTAATAGAAAATACCTCATTTTAAATTTTGAATTTTAATTAGTTCTATCTTTATTCCTCTATTATGGGAATAAAACATTATTTTTGCAAATTCATTACAAAGGTAGTTAATTTATAAGATACAGCAATTTGAAAAACCATTTTTTTTATAATAATATATCAGTTTCTTTTTGTGTGCTAATGTTATTGTGCATCTTACCTCTGTTTTCGTATTCGCAAACCACTAAGGATTCGATTCTCCAAAACGAAGATTCAGCCCAGCGAAACGCCATTTTAATTTCTCAAAACAAAGATTCAATTTCTCAAAACAAGGATTCAGTTAAGGTAGATAACAAGAAAAAAACTTTTGAAAATAGGGTAAATTATTCAGCAAAGGATTCAATCTCCATCGATATGACAGAGAAAAGAGTCTTTCTGTATAACGAATCCAAGATTAAAATGGACGAAATAGAACTTGAGTCGGGATATATTTCAATTAGCTTTAATGATAAAATACTCCATGCCGAAAGCATTAAAGACTCTTCTTCTAACGAGATTCAGTATCCTATTTTTAAGGAGAAGGGCACTGAATATAAATCGAAAGGAGTTGATTATAATTTTGAATCGAAAAAAGGACTAATTAAAGGCGTTTTTACTAAAGAGGGTGAAGGCTTCCTACATGGCAATACGGTTAAGAAGATTGACGATAAGACTATGTTTATTTCGGGAGGAAAATTCACTACCTGCGATTTGGAACACCCACATTTTGCAATCAATTTCTCCAAAGCCAAAGCTATTACTCAAGACAAGATAGTTACAGGTCCTGCTTGGTTTTCAATTATGGATATCCCCCTACCTATTGCCATACCATTTGGATACTTTCCTTTCACCGACAAGGAGAAATCTGGTTTCCTTATGCCTACCTATGGCTATGCTCAGAACAGAGGTTATTATCTAAGAAATATAGGTTGGTATTTTGCAATAAATGATTATTATGATTTTGCAGTCCAAGCCGATATATATACTAATATGAGTTGGGCAGGTAATTTTAAATCAAATTATAATAAGAGGTATAAATATAATGGTGGATTTGAAATACGATATGAGATAAATAAGACAGGTATTGAATCTACCCCAAGCTATAATGAACAGAAGGATTTTCGTTTTCGCTGGTCACATAGGCAAGATCCAAAATCTAATCCCAATAGTAATTTCTCCGCTAATGTAAATTTGGTTAGTAATACATTTAATCAAAATGCAGTTAATTCAGGCGATTATTTTAATAATACAACAACTTCAAGCATTGCATACACAACAAAGTTTGGAGAGAAATTTTCATTTACCGCCAATCTTGGAGAGAATTATAACGTAAACACTGGAGCAATTAGCCTTGACCTTCCTTCGGTTTCACTTTCAAGCTCCCAGTTCTATCCATTTAGAAAGAAGAAAGCCAAGGGAGTGGCAAAATGGTATGAAAATATCACACTCTCCTATCGCACTAGTTTAATGAACTCTATAAATACATACGACTCATTGCTACTAACAAAACAAGTATTTAAATCTATGCGAAATGGTATGATGCATTCCATTCCTATACAAAGTAATATTAAGGCATTTAAGCATTTCAATTGGACTAATTCCATCTCCTATACCGAGAGATGGTATTTAAACTCCACCATTAAACAATACAACCCATTAACCGACCAAGTAGATAAAGATACAATAATGGGATTTATAGCAAATAGAGATATGAGCTATTCCTCTTCCCTAAACACTCGCATCTATGGTATGTTTACATTTAAGAAAGGATTTATTAAAGCAATTCGTCATGTTGTAAACCCTGCAATAAGCTTTAATTATACCCCCAATTTCTCCAACCCTTCGCTAGGTTTCTATAATTTCTATATTGATAAATTGGGCAATAAGGTTTATTATTCAAAGACAGAAGATGGATTATTTGGCTCCCCTCCAAGCGGTCAATCGGGAGTACTTGGTATTTCAATTGGGAATAATTTGGAAATGAAGATAAAGTCGGCAAAAGACACAGTAACAGGGACAACAAAGATTGTATTATTAGAGAGCCTCAACTTATCTTCAGGATACGACATAGCAAAAGATTCGGTAAATTTTCAACCCCTACGACTAAATGCAAGGACCACATTATTCAAAAAACTAATTATAAATTTCAATGCATCCTATACCCCCTACGCAATGGATAGCTTGGGAAGACTAACCAATGAATTTTTAATCAATAAAGAGAATAAATTATTTAAACGCCAAAACTCTCAGTGGGACTTAAACCTAAGCTGGCAGTTTAGCGGTAAGGGCGAAAAAAATAAACCCAAAGAAGGAGAAAGCAGTCAAGAAGCAATATCCCCAACCGAAATGTCATATTCCCCATTTGTCAACCCAAATGAAATACTAAACACATATGTTGACTTCACCATACCTTGGAGCCTAAGCCTAGGTCTAAACTATAGTCAGCTAAGTAGTTTTATTGCAACAATAGCCGGTTATGAAACCAATAAATCAGCAACCCTCACCGCAAAAGGAGATATCAACCTAACCTCAAAATGGAAGATAGGTTTTTCATCAGGATATGATTTTATAAACAAAGACTATACCTATACCTCAATCGACTTCTACCGCGACCTACACTGTTGGGAGATGAGGATGAATTGGGTTCCATTCGGCTACCGCCAAGGCTGGAACTTCACCATAGCAGTTAAAGCCTCCATGCTACAAGACCTAAAATACGAGATCAGAAACGATTTCCGCAACAGAGCAACATACTAAAGAAAAGACTTTCATTCAGCCCTTATACTCTTTGATCAAAAACTCCTTATCTCCATGCCCCAAACACACCGTCTCAATGCCCCAAACACACCGTCTCCGTAGGTCAAACACACCGTCTCCATGCCTCAAAATCCCTATCTCCAGACACAGACTCATTCTCTCCAGCTCTAATCTCCTTATTAATCGAAATATAGGCACACAAATAACTTAAGACCGTTGTAAAATCCAACGCACTCTTTAAATAAGTTTTTATGTATCTTTGAGGACAGATTAGTGCTCTGAGTTTAGATCTATACTTTCCCGTTTACACAAAATAT
>JALNVJ010000111.1 GCA_023227645.1 Bacteroidales bacterium
CATAACCCTATCATCACAAGCTATAACTATAATTGCAATATCTGTGATCTTTGCTCCTCTAGCACGCATTGCAGTAAAGGCTTCGTGACCAGGAGTATCTAAGAATGTCATCTTCTTACCATTCTTAAGAATAACTTCGTATGCCCCGATATGTTGGGTAATTCCCCCTGCTTCTCCTTGAATAACATTTGTTTTTCTAATATAGTCTAATAGAGAAGTTTTACCATGGTCAACGTGTCCCATAACAGTTACAATAGGAGCTCTTGAAACTAAATCTTCATCTTTTCCTTGTTCTTCAATTCCCTCCAATGCCTCAACAACATCAGCACTTACAAACTCAGTTGTAAATCCAAACTCTTCAGAAATAAGCTGTATAGCTTCTGCATCAAGACGTTGATTAATTGAAACAAACATTCCTAATGACATACAAGAAGAAATAATTTTAGTTACAGGAACGTCCATCATTGTTGCTAACTCATTAGCAGTAACAAACTCAGTAACTTTTAATATTTTTTGTTCTTGAGTATCTTGCTCAAACTTCAATAAATGATTTTGTTGAACAGATTGACGTTTATCTCTTCTATGCTTAGATGCTTTTGATTTTCCAGTTGGAGATAATCTCGCAAGAGTATCTTTTATTTGTTTTTCAATTTCCTCATTACTAATTTCAACCTTCTTTAATTCCTTCTTAGGCTTACTGAATTTTGACTTAGCAGCGCTCTTTGGTTTAGCTTTTATCGGATCAATTGTTTGACCAGGTTGAGTTGCTTGAGTAGGTTGAGCTGGTCTTGGTTGAGTTGGAGCTTGTTTTATTCTCCTACGTTTCTTTTTATCTCTCTTTATTCCATCTGCATCAGTTTGTTGAGATGCAGTAATAACTTGCTTCTTTGGTTTATCAAATTGAGACAAGTCTATCTTTTCTCCTGAAACAATAGGTCCAGTTAGTTTAACATATTGTGTTTCGATGAAATTATCTTCAGTAGTTTCTTCAATAACTTCCTTTGGAGCATCTTTAACAACAACTGGCTTTTCTTTTAGTTCTTGTTTCTTTTCAGGACTATGTTTTGGAGTTTCTTTTGAAACAGATTCTTTTGTTGCAGGCTTTTTCCTAGGCTTAGTATCCTTTTGTTGTTTATCTTTCTTCTCTTGCTCTATCTTTTTCTTTTCATCCCTATCGTGAGCCAGTTCAGCTTTTGATTTCTTATCTGGTTTGGTTTTTGAATTGATAGTAGAAAGATCTATCTTTCCAATAATATTAAAAGAATGAACATCATCATTTTCTTTTTTAACTTGGGGTATTTGAGGTTCGGTTTTCTCTTCTTTAGGTTTTGGTTCTTGTTCAACTTCAACAACCGTTTCCTTTTCTTTTTCAACTACCTCTTCTTTAATTTCCTCTTTTTCTACCTTCGTCTCTTTCTCTATTTTTTCTATCTTCTCTTCTATTTCAGGATTATCTATTTTTTCAACAATTATCTCTTCCTTCTTTACTTCTTCAATAATTACCTTCTCAATAACTTCTTCCTTTTGAACACTCTCAATTTTTTGAGCCTTTGGTTCAACATATTCAATAGTATTGGATTTAATCATTATTTCCTCAATACTTACATCATCAGTATTGTTATTAGCTTCAGGATATAACTCTTCTGCTTCAATTGTTTTTTGAGATGATTTTTGAGTTGAAAAATCTAACTTACTTGCTTCTTCTTTAACTTTTCTTTCCGATATAAATGCAGAAGAAAGAATATCATATAGCTCTTTATCAATCTTTGTATTCGGATTGTTTTCTATACTTTTACCTTTTTTTGCAAGGAAATCTACCAACGTTGAAATACCAACATTGAATTCTTTTGCAACTTTATTTAATCTAATGGTTTTATTTTCTTCTGACATTTATTTTATCTTATTTGTTCGTTGAATCTTTTAATTAATTTTTCTTCTCACTGCCCAACCTCTTATTCTTCAAACTCCGATTTAAAAGTTTTCAAAACCTCTGCTATTGTTTCTTCTTCCAAGTCTGTTCTTTCAACCAACTCTTGTGCACTTAATGCTAATACATCTTTCGCAGTATCACAGCCTATTGCTTTCAATTCAGCTATAACCCACTCTTCAATTTCATCTGTAAATTCAGTTAAATCCACATCTTCATAATCCATATCTGTATCACTATAAACATCTATTTCATATCTTGTAAGCTTGCTTGCCAATTTAATATTAGCACCACCCTTACCAATTGCTAATGAAACTTGATCTGTTGGCATAAAAACTTCCGTTCTATGATTTTCAACATCTAAACTTACTGAAGTTACTTTTGCCGGACTTAATGCTCTGGTTATGTATAGTTCAGTGTTTGAAGTAAAATTAATTACATCTATATTTTCATTTCTTAATTCTCTCACTATTCCGTGAATCCTAGATCCTTTCATACCAACACATGCTCCAACTGGATCAATTCTATCGTCATATGATTCAACAGCCACCTTTGCTCTTTCGCCTGGTTCACGAACAATATCCTTTATTGTAATAAGTCCATCATAAATTTCAGGAACTTCTTGTTCGAGCAACCTTTCCAAGAATACAGGTGAAGTTCTTGAAAGGGTTATTTGAGGAACACCGTTTCTCATTTCAACCTTTAAAACAACAGACTTAATAGTATCACCTTTTCTATAGAAGTCTCCTGGTATTTGTTCTGTTTTTGGAAGATTTAGCTCAATACCCTCTTCGTCCAAAACCATAATCTCTCTCTTCCAAATTTGATATACTTCACAAACAACAATCTCCCCTACCTTTTCTTTATACTTTGTGAATATATTCGCTCTCTCATAATCTTGAATCTTAGCTGCTAAGTTTTGACGAATAGCCAAAATATCTCTACGACCAAAATCTGCAAATCTAATCTCTTCCGATAGCTCTTCTCCAATTTCAAAATCTGGCTCAACTTTAATTGCATCAGAATAAGCAACCTGTGTGTTTTCATCCTCAACAGCTCCGTCCTCAACAATTAATCTATTTCTCCAAATCTCCAAATCCCCCTTATCAATATTAACAATAACACTAAAGTTCTCATCCGAGCCATATTTCTTTACCATCAATTGTTTAAATACATCTTCCAAGATACGCATCAAGGTCTCTCTTTCAATGTTTTTAAATTCTTTAAATTCTGAGAATGTATCAATTAAATTTAAGTTTTCCATAATTAAAACTTTTCTTTCATATTAGAATATTATTATAATTTTGCCTTCTTTAATATCAGTAAAGGCTATTTCCCTCTCTACTGGAGTGTCCTTTTTCTTCTTTGGAGTCTCTCTAACCAAAATTTTATCTTCATCAACAGAAACCAACTCCCCTTCAATCTTTTGCCCATCATTTGTAACTATTGAAATATATCTTCCAATGTTTTTTTTGTATTGACGAACATTCATTAATGGCTCACCTACTCCTGAAGAAAGTACACTTAATTCAAAATCTTCAACCTCTCTATCAAAGTTCCCTTCAATTTTTCTTGATAAATCAATACAATTTTGAATCATTACTCCATTATCACCGTCAATAAATACAGATATCTTATTATCCTTGCCAATTTTTAAATCAACAAGAAATAAATCAGAACCCTCTAATTCTTCATTAACAATACTTATAACTTTTTCTTTATCAATCATATATAAAAATAATTCAATAAAAGAGGGGACAATTTAGTCCCCTCACTTATTTCTATTTCGCTTGCAAAATTACTAATAATCTTCGACTTAGCAAAGAAATATTAAATAAAACTACATTATTTTTCTTCAGTCGTTTTAGTTTCTGCATTTTTTAATTCAAATTGTCGTATTAAATCCATCTCGTCGGGCATATCCAACATCTGAAATAATATTGCGGCATCTCTTGCCAGTGGTGAATTTGGATACTCTTGCACAAACTTACCATAAGCCTCTTTTGCCTTCTCCTTATTATTACAAGCCTTCTCATATACTCCTCCCATCTTAAACTTAGCTATTTCTACCATATTAGAATTAGGGAAGTCACCAACCAAACGCTCTAAATAGATTATTGCCTTATCACAATACATTACATTTGTGCTAACATCTGCAGCCTTATAAAGCATGATTGCCGAATTAGTATCTGTTGGGAAATCGAGAATATACGCATCATACATTGAAAGCAACGAGTCTGCTCTTTCTTTTGAAATCTCACGTGAATCTTGCATCGTTTGTCTTTCTAAAGTAGCAATCCTATCCAATCTACTTTCTTTTGTAGGTTGACAAGCAACAAAGACTATTAATGCCAAAATAGGTAATAAAAACTTTTTCATAATATATATTCTTTTTTATCCAAAGATATTTACTTCCTTGTATTGATTCTTTTCATCTTATAACTTGTTTGAACCCTTCCATTGGATATATCATTTAACTTCCTTCTCAAAAGAGTTCTTCTAATTGAAGACAATCTATCAACAAAAACCTTTCCTTGAAGATGATCAAACTCATGTTGAAATATTCTTGCTCTTATTCCTGTTAACAATTCTTCTTTTTCATTAAAGTTTTCATCAAAATATCTAACTAAAACATTAGAATACCTACTAACCTCTTCATGAAGTTCTGGAAGAGAGAGACACCCCTCTTCAAACATCCATTTCTCACCTGATTCCTCAATAACTACTGGATTAATAAAAACTCTTTTAAACCCATCGGCCTCAGGATAATTTTCTTTGAATGGTTGCGCATCAATAACAGCCAAAGAAATTGGCAAATCTATTTGAGGAGCAGCCAAACCTACTCCATTAGCAATATACATTGTCTCAAACATATTATCAACCAACTCTAATAATTGCGGATAATCTTTATCAATTTGTTGAGTAATTTTTCTTAACACGGGGCTTCCATAGCCAACTATTGGTAATATCATAATTCTTTTTTCTAATTCATATAACTTTGTAATAAGATAACAGCACTTACGGTATCAACCAGTGCCTTATCCCTTCGTTGTTTTTTCTTTGCTCCTGAAAGCAAAATTGTTTGGGTAGCAATCTTAGAACTAAAACGTTCGTCTATCCTAATAATTTTCTTTTCTGGATATTTTTTTGCCAATGCCTCAACAAAAGGCTCTATATAAACGGAACTTTCCGAAAGAGTATTGTCCATCTGTTTAGCTAATCCAACAACAAACTCATCAACAACTTCCTTCTTTAAGTAATCATCCAAAAAATCAAATATCTTATCAGCACTAACAGTTGTTAGGGAAGTTGCAATAATTCTTTGATTATCGCTAACAGCCAAACCAACACGTTTATGTCCATAATCAATTGCTAGTATCCTTCCCATCTATTTCTTTACAAAATGATAATGGGAGCCGTAGCGTTCAAAAGCAGCCCTATCCAATTCCTCTCTATGGTCAGG
>JALNVJ010000112.1 GCA_023227645.1 Bacteroidales bacterium
AATATCGCAAGCGCAATCTTTTGTTCCGTTACAACCTACTAATGACATTGCAGCAAAAGCTCCTAATAAAAATAAAACTCTTTTCATAATATAAAATTGTTTTTTATTCCCTCTACTCTATTTTGGATTTTCGAGTTTCTCCATTTATTAATTACAAGCAAAAGTAATCAAATTTATAATAATATTAATATAAATTAGCATCTTTTTAGACCCCTAAATTATATACAGTTGTATTTAAGCGTATTAACAACAAAAAGAGTTGGTCGTTTTATAGATGTAAACCTCTTTTATTGTCAATCAATACTCAAGTAGATTAATTATTGTCTAATTATTCAATAAACTGAGGAAATATTCGATAAAATAATCTATCAAAAATTTCTATTCGATTAATTATATTGTATTTTTGCATTTGATTATTTTAGTTTAATGAAAACAATATGGAAAAAGATAATAATTTAATAGAAGATATTACTAATAGCGAATATAAATATGGCTTCGTTACTGATATAGAAACAAATTCAATTCAAAAAGGATTAAATGAAGATGTTGTTAGATATATATCAAATATGAAGAAGGAGCCTCAGTGGCTATTAGATTTCAGATTAAAAGCGTACAGAAAATGGCTAACAATGAAAATGCCTTCTTGGGCTCATCTAACAATTCCTGAAATCGATTTTCAAGACATTATCTATTACGCAGCGCCTAAGCAAAAAATTGATAATGGAGAAATTGATGAAGAATTAATTGACACCTTTAAGCGTCTTGGAATTTCATTGGATGATGAGCAACAAATGGGTTCTGTTGCTGTTGATGCTGTTATGGATAGTGTTTCAGTGAAAACAACATTCTCAGAAGCTCTCTCCAAAGAAGGAATAATATTTTCTTCATTTAGTGAAGCAGTTCAAAACCACCCT
Source organism: Bacteroidales bacterium (assembly GCA_023227645.1). Classification (GTDB taxonomy): domain Bacteria; phylum Bacteroidota; class Bacteroidia; order Bacteroidales; family P3; genus UBA10566. Next base: position 915 of record JALNVJ010000112.1, read on the forward strand.
GAATTAGTTCAACAATATATGGGTTCGGTTGTTCCTTATGGCGACAATTATTTTGCTGCTCTAAACTCAGCAGTATTTAGTGATGGTTCATTTTGCTATATCCCTAAAGGTGTTAAATGTCCAATCGAGCTTTCAACTTATTTTAGAATCAATGCTGAAAACTCTGGTCAATTTGAACGAACATTGATAATAGCAGATGAAGAGGCATACGTTTCTTATATGGAAGGTTGCACTGCCCCAAAAAGAGATAAGAACCAACTACACGCAGCAATTGTTGAAATTGTTGTTATGAAAGATGCTGAGGTTAAATATTCAACTGTTCAAAACTGGTACCCAGGAGACAAAGATGGTAATGGAGGAATTTATAATTTTGTTACCAAGAGAGCAATATGCAAAGGGAATAATGCAAAAATATCATGGACTCAGGTAGAAACAGGATCAGCAATAACATGGAAGTATCCAAGCTGTATATTAAAAGGGGATAATTCCGTGGGAGAGTTTTATTCCGTTGCCGTAACCAATAATCACCAACAAGCCGACACTGGAACAAAGATGATTCATCTCGGTCAAAACACAAAGAGTACAATTATTTCAAAAGGAATTTCTGCTGGAAATAGTCAAAATTCGTATAGAGGGTTAGTTAGGATTAATAAAGGAGCAACAAACTCCCGAAACTACTCCCAATGCGACTCACTCCTACTTGGAAACAAATGTGGAGCACATACATTCCCTTATATAAAAACCGATAACCACACCTCTATTGTTGAACACGAAGCAACAACTTCCAAAATATCTGAAGACCAATTATTTTATTGCCGTCAAAGAGGAATATCTGGGGAGGGTGCAATTGGATTAATTGTTAATGGATATGCAAAAGAAGTATTAAATAAACTGCCAATGGAATTTGCAGTTGAAGCACAAAAATTATTAAATATAAGTTTAGAAGGAAGCGTAGGCTAACAAAAAAAATGGACAATCACCCCAAAATATTAATTATTCGACTTAGTTCAATTGGAGATATTGTTTTGACAACTCCAATTTTGCGTTGTATAAAAAAACAATTACCAAATGCTACAATCCATTATTTAGTTAAGGCAAACAACGCAATTATACTAAGTAATAACCCATATGTTGATAAAACAATTTATTTTTCTAATTCTCTTTCTGAAACAATAAAGAAACTGAAAAAAGAAAACTACAATTATGTTTTTGATCTTCATAACCAGCTCCGATCATTAATAATCCGAATAAGATTACATAAACCTTCAAAAGTATTTAACCCAATAAGGTTCAAGAAATGGCTATTGGTTAAATTTAAAATCAATAAAATGCCAAAAAAGCATATTGTTGATAGGTATTTTGATGTACTTAGTAGCTTAGGTATAAAGAATGACGATGAAGGTTTAGATTATTTTCTTAACGATGAGGACTATATTTCACCCGATGCCCTGCCATTAAGCTTTCAAGAAGGATATGTTGCCGTTGTAATTGGCAGTAAGCATAATACCAAACAAATGCCTATTGATATGTTGATTAAACTCTGTGAAGGAATAAAAAAATCAATTGTTTTACTTGGCGACAAAGAAGATAGGAAAAAAGCTATAAAAATTGAAAATGCAGTTGGAGCAAAAGTATTTAATGCTTGTGGAGCATATAACCTTAACCAAACAGCTTCACTGATTAAAAATTCCTATGGAGTAATCACACCCGACACAGGTCTAATGCATATTAGTGCTGCCCTTAACAAGAATATTATTAGCGTTTGGGGCAATACCGTACCAGAATTTGGGATGTATCCTTATATGCCTAAGAATTCAAAATCCAGGGTAGATATTTTTGAAGAAAAAGGCTTAGCATGTCGTCCTTGCCACAAACATGGTTATAGCAAATGCCCAAAGAAACATTTCAAATGTATGCGAAATCTAAATGTTGATAAAATAATTGAAATTGCCAACAATTGGAGCAAAAATGAAAAAACCTGAATAAGAAGAAGACTTAGAACAAACAATATATGCAAAAAGAAATTAGAAGAAAAGAAACCCTAGAAAGCTTCAATAAGCTCCTATCAATTATGGATGAGCTAAGAGAAAAATGCCCTTGGGACAAAAAACAAACCTTCGAAACCCTACGCCATCTTACTATTGAAGAAACCTATGAATTGGCAGATGCAATAATTGAAAATGATAATGACGAGGTAAAAAAAGAAGTTGGGGATTTACTTCTTCATATTGTCTTCTACGCAAAGATAGGCTCAGAAAACAATAGCTTCGATATGAAAGATATTGTAGATAGTTTAAATGAAAAACTAATACGTCGCCATCCGCATATATATGGAGATATAGAGGCAAAAGACGCAAAACAAGTTGAGGAAAACTGGGAAGATATCAAACTAAAGGAAGGAAGAAAATCAACCCTAAGTGGAGTTCCTAAAACTCTACCAGCACTAATTAAGGCATATAGGATGCAAGATAAAGCAAGAGGAGTTGGATTTGATTGGGATAATGCAGACCAAGTGTGGGAAAAGGTTGAGGAAGAAATTGAAGAGCTAAGATTTGAGATTAAGGCAGGCAAGCAAGATAAGATAGAACAAGAATTTGGGGATACATTATTTGCCCTTATAAACTATTCGCGCTTTATTGACGTTAATCCAGAGACAGCATTAGAAAGAACAAATAAAAAATTCATAAATAGATTTCAATTTATCGAACAAGAGGTTATCAAACAAAACAAAAATATGAGGGAAATGACCTTAGAGGAATTAAATACAATATGGGATCAAGCTAAAAAACTAGAATTATGATAAGCGTACTAATATTTAACCATTTTGAGGTTAATTGCAGTGTAATTTTCGACCAAACAAAAGAATGTGTTTTGGTTGATGTTTGCTGTCAAACCGAAAAAGAAAGAAAAGAACTACTCGATTTTATTCAAAAAAACGACTTAAAAATAAAACATATACTCCTAACCCATGCACATATTGATCATGTTTGTGGAGCAGGATGGATAACAAAAGAATTTAACCTACCCTTAGAACTACACAAAGATGGCGACAAGATGATTAGAATTATTGATGCCCAAGCCGAAATGATGGGCTTTAATGTAGAGGGAATGGAAGATGTAAAATTCAAATACATTACAAAAGACGATAAAATAAAATACGGAGATAGTGAACTAAGTGTTTTTGAAACCCCTGGGCATTGCGCAGGCAGTCTTTGTTTCTACAATAGTAAAGAAGATTTTATTCTAACTGGTGATGTATTATTTCAAAACTCAATTGGCCGAACTGACCTACCATCTGGAGATTTTGATGTTCTGATGAAGAGTATAAAAGAAAACCTATTCACCCTGCCAGAGATTACAGTTTGTATTTGTGGTCATGGTCCATCAACCAAGATAGGCTACGAAAAAGAGAATAATCCTTTTATCAATTAGGACAATTGTTTTTCTTAATCCCTATTCTAAACTCTTATATGGTTATTAATAAAAAATACGTGTAAAAGAGCTGATATAAATTGAAAAAATTAGGTCTTTATGAAACGCCGTTTCAGTAAATTGTTATGGCGTTTTAATTTTATCTCTCTTTTGGTTATAGTAAATGGTCTCTCAACTTGCCAAAGCTTATTGTATTGTTGATAGGGATATCATAATTGACTTACAAGTAATCCTAAACCAGCTTGAGGATGGGGTTGATTAACTAATCTATTTGATTTGATGCGTATATATATGCATCAAAAAACTAATTTTACTTTGAATCAAGAGTATAGGTCTTTGTTTCCAATAACTTAAATTAAAGAAAAAACAGTATAAATTAGGCTGTTTTTTTTGCAAAAAAAACCATGAAAAATCAAGATTAATTGAAAGATAAATATAAGTATGAGATCGAAGAAATTAAAACCTATAACCTAGCATAAAGGCCATATAGTTATGTCTTTGATTATTTTGTTCTTTAAAACTTAAATCATAGAATTCTGCATCTCCGCTCCTTATACTATACATTGAGTAATTATAAGACCAAGTTAAACTAAATTTATCTGAGAAATAATAAGTTGTACCAATAAGCCCAACTAAATCAAATTTTCTAAAAGCTGGTGCCTCATTGGGGTTTTGCTCAATGCCTGTTGGGGAAACCTCCTTTGATGTCAATAAAACACTAGGCGTTAGACCTATTCTAAAATGTAGGGTTTCGAATAATTTATATATATAATTCACACTTATATCTATGTGACTAGTACTAACTTGCCAAAAATCTGGAGATGTATTTTTGGGGCTAGTCCTACTCCCTTTCATAGAATATAGTATTTCGGCTTGAAAACGTGAAAGCTTGGCAAAATCACGATAGACAAAT